>NZ_JBTRXV010000019.1:0-53338 GCF_054608695.1 Thiomonas sp. | reverse complement strand
AGCGCATGGGCCATGCCGGCGCGCTCATCTCCGGCGGCGCCGACACCGCCGAAGCCAAGCTGGAAGTGATGCACGCCTGCGGCTTCACCGTCACCCGCAACCCGTCGGAAATGGGCCAACTCATCCACCAAAAACTGCGCTGAGACGGGCGAGGCAGGCCAGGACTTTGAATCGCAAGCATCCAGAGCGCGCCCCGCGATTGACCAGGGATCTTTGGCAGCGTACCGTCCGTGCTGGACGCGCCTGGCGAAATGCACGATGGTTCAGTCAGCGCCACGTCTTTCCCGACACGCTGAACGGCGCGTTGCATGCCGTATTGGACACATGAAAGAGGAGGGGGCGATGAAAGTCTGTATTTTTGGTGCCGGTGCCATTGGCGGCCTGATCGGAGGCCAGCTCGCCCGGGCCGGGGCCGACGTGAGCTTCATCGCCAGGGGAGCACATCTTCAGGCCATGCAAACGAATGGGCTGCGCCTGCGGATCGACGGCCAGGAGCATGTGGTCCGGGTTCCGTGCACCTCGAATCCCGCCGAACTCGGTCCTCAGGACTATGTTTTCATCACGCTCAAGGCTCATTCAGTGCCTGGCGCGGTCGAGTCGATGCACCCGCTGCTGGGCCAGGATACCGCCGTGGTCACCGGAGTGAACGGACTGCCTTATTGGTATTTCCATCAGCATGGCGGCCCGTATGCGGGCACCGTACTGAACAGCGTGGATCCTGGCGGCCTGCAGTGGAACATCCTGGGACCCGAACGCGGCATCGGCTGCGTGCTGTACCCGGCGGCCGATCTCATCGCCCCTGGGGTGATCCAGCATGCCTACGGCAAGAAATTCCCCATCGGCGAACCGAGCGGACAGTCCACGGAGCGGATTGCCCGCCTGCACGAAGTGATGACGGCCGCAGGGTTCGACGCTCCGGTACGCAACGACATCCGCGACGAGATCTGGCTCAAGCTCTGGGGTAATTTGTGCCTCAATCCCATCAGCGCGCTCACGCACGCGACCCTGGACGTCATCACCACAGACCCGGCGACGCGCGCGCTGGCGCGCGGCATGATGCTGGAAGCGCAAGCACTCGCCGAATTGCTGGGGGTGCGCTTCCGGGTCGGGATCGAACGGCGCCTGGACGGGGCCGGCGCCATCGTCGGCCACAAGACATCCATGTTGCAGGATCTGGAGCAGGGCAGGCCGATGGAGATCGATCCCTTGCTGGGCGTGATCCAGGAAATCGGACGCCTGGTCGGCCGGCCGACGCCACTGGCCGATGCCGTGCTCGCCCTCATCAAGCTGAGAGAAAAAATGGTGCTGCTGCGGCAATAAGCCGCGCCATCCGCTGCCAACGCAGGCCCGCGCCGTGTTGCAGGCCATGGTCATGGCCCGTGCAGGTTTTCAGGGGTCGCAAAGAACGTGGGCAAGACTCGTTGTTTTTTGTATACTGTATCGAGGATGCGTTGAAATTTTGTTGCAGCGCAGCGTAAAATGAAAACTCTTCAACCACTTTTGCATCGAGCAGGATCGGGAGTTTTCATGGATACGTCATCGTTGTTCATTTTCGCCATTGAGTTGATCGCGGCAGGTTCGGCTGCGACGTTTTTGCTGGCCGACAGCATTCCTGTGAAGGCGGATGAGCCTTCACAGGAACTCCCACGGCTCGCCGGCAGCGTCGCCCAGGCGGTTGGCCGGGGCATTTGCAAGCACAGTACGGGTCAATGAATGTCCATCGTTTCTCCAACTGAAGCACGGGCCAACACCCTGACCCTGTCGCTGCAGCCGATCAACCCGGTCGCGAGCCTGCGCGATCAGGCCTATGCCATGCTGCGCCAGGCGATTGCCGATGCCGACATCTACCAGACCCGCGAGGAAATCCGTCTCGACGAGCGCGTCCTGAGCGAGGCGCTGGGCGTCAGCCGCACCCCGATCCGCGAGGCCATGACCCTGCTCGAGCAGGAGGGCTTCCTGCGCATGGTGCCGCGGCGCGGCATCTATGTCGTGCGCAAGACCAAGCGCGAAATCGTCGAAATGATCCAGATGTGGGCAGCGCTCGAAAGCATGGCTGCGCGCCTGGCCACCAAGCGGGCCAGCGACGAGGAGATCCGGTCGCTGCGGCACATGTTCGACAACTTCCGCGACACGACCCCCGCCGAACATATCCAGGAGTATTCGGACGCCAACATCGCCTTTCACCAGGCCATCGTGCAGTTGTCGAAATCGCAGGTCATCATGGAGGCGATCAAGAACATCTTCATCCATGTCCGGGCGATCCGGCGCATGACCATTTCGCAAAGCGACCGCGCCTCGCGCTCGATCGTCGATCACCTGGGCATCATCGAGGCGCTGGAGCAGCGCGACACGGAGCTGGCGGAAAAGCTGGTGCGCCAGCATTCGCTTGACCTTGCAGACCACGTCGAAGCCCATTGCGAGTTTCTGGATTGAGCCGGCGCTGAACTAGGCCCAGCTTCCACGGGGTGTGCGCGCAATCCTGAAAAGCCCCTGGCCCAAGCCTCGGGGCCGGCTCAAACAACAGGAGAGAGATTCAATGAAGTGCACTTTGGTGGATCCCGCTTTTTTGGAGCGATGGTGCTCAAGGCCTTGCGAAACGATGGCGTCGAGATCGTGCACGTCGTCGCGCCGGCCGCAGACGACCGGCTGGCGCTCGCAGCGCAAGCCGCCCAGGTGCCTGTTTCGTGCTGGACAACCCGAAGATCGTGCCGGCAGGCGCAATCCCGGAAGGGACCGACCTCGTCGTGGCGGCGCATACCCATGCACGAGTCAGCAACGAGGCGCTCGCCCGCTCCAGGCTGGGCGGCATCGGCCATCACCCGTCTGGCCGGGGCGAGCCGCAACACCCTCAAGCAGCATTTCCGCGCCTTGGTCGAACGCGGCGCTTTGATTCAGCATGGCAGCGGTCGGGGCGTTTGGTACGGCCTGCGCTAACCGACGCGGTCACGATGCGAAACCTTGCCTATCCAGAACACGACTTTGACCATCGCCGTGACGCCTGATGTTTTTCTCGGTATCGACCTTGGCGGCACCAAGATCGAAGTCGCCGCGCTCGATGCGCAGGGGCGCTTTCTGCTGCGCGAGCGGCAGGCCACGCCGCAAGGCGACTATGCGGGCACGTTGCGGGTGATGACGGAGTTGGTGGCCTTGGCGGACGCGCGGCTGGGGCGGATCGGGGCGAGCGCGCTGCCTGTGGGCGTGGCGATTCCAGGGTCGCTGTCGCCGACGAGCGGGCTGATTCGCAATGCCAACTCCACCGCGCTCAACGGCCAGCCCCTGCTGCGCGATCTGGAGCAGGCGCTGGCGCGCCCGGTGCGGGTGCGCAACGACGCCAACTGCCTGGCGGTGAGCGAGGCGGTGGACGGCGCGGGGCAGGGTGCGCGCATGGTGTTCGGGGTGATTCTGGGCACTGGCGTGGGTGCTGGCATCGCCATCGACGGTGCCGATTGGCTGGGCGCGAACGCCATCGGCGGGGAGTGGAGCCACAACCCCTTGCCCTGGCCGCGCCCGCACACAGCGTGGCGTGAACTGCCAGGGCCGCATTGCTGGTGCGGGCAACTGGGTTGCATCGAAACCTGGCTGAGCGGTCCGGGTTTTGCCGCCGACCATGCGGCGCACACCGGGCAGGCCTTGACTGCGCCCGACATCATCGCTGCCATGCGCGCGGGTGATGCTGCGGCGCGGGCGAGTTTCACCCGCTATTGCGACCGGCTGGCGCGGGGGCTTGGCGTCGTCATCAACCTCCTCGACCCGGATGTGATCGTGCTGGGCGGCGGCATGAGCAATGTGGCGGAGTTGTACGCCGAGGTGCCGCTGCGCTGGGGCGCGTGGGCGTTTTCGGATGCGGTGCGTAGCCGTTTGCTGCCCGCGCAGCACGGCGACTCGTCCGGCGTGCGCGGAGCGGCCTGGCTGTGGAGCCAGCGCTGATCAGTTGCCAGGCGAAGGTGCCGCTGTCTGGCCGTTGATGCTCAAGCCGTTTTCCTGCAACTGCCGCACCGACTTGCGGCCCAGACCCGGGATGCGCCGCGCCAGATCGGCGGCGTCGGTGTAAGGGCCGTTGTGCTCGCGCTCCGCGAGAATTTGCTCGACCCGCGTGACGCCCAAGCCATGGATGCTTTCCAGTTCCGACTGGGTCGCGGTGTTGACCTCGGTGGCAGCGTGCGCGGTCGCAGCCAGGGCGAGCAGGCCGCCTGCCAGCATGGCGCGGAGAAGGGCGGTTTTCATGGCGTCGATCCTGCGGGGTGGGGCTTGGTGCGGTTGGAGAGAAGCGCCACAGCGTCAATGCGGCAGATGTTGCAACAGGCGCCGCATATAACTGCCCACGCCCATGGCGACGTCGGTGAAGACGTGGTTGCAACCGGTGGCGCGCAGGTTTTGGAGGTCGGCCTCGGTATGGCATTGGTATTTGCCGACCAGGGCGGCGGGGAAGTCGATGTACTCCACCAGCTTGTCCCGCACCATCTGCTCCAGGCTCAGCGCTTGCAGTTCGTGCGCGCCACGCAGGCTGTTGATGACGGCGTAGGCCACGTCGTTGAAGGGCTGGGCACGGCCGCTGCCGAGGTTGAACACGCCGCTGTGCTCCGGGTGATCGAAGAACCAGAGGTTCACTGCGACGACGTCGTCGATGTAGACGAAGTCGCGCATTTGAGCGCCGGGGCCGTAGCCGCCGTAGCTGCCGAACAACTTCACCTTGCCGTCGCTGCGGTACTGGTTGAAGTGGTGAAACGCCACCGAGGCCATGCGCCCCTTGTGCTGCTCGCCGGGGCCGTAGACGTTGAAGTAGCGAAACCCGGCAACCTGGCTGCGCGCCGCAGGCAGGGCGCGGCGCACCACTTGGTCGAACAGCAGCTTGGAATAGCCGTAGACGTTGAGCGGGCGCTCGAACTGCGGCTGCTCGATGAAGCTGGTGGAGCCGCCATAAGTGGCGGCGCTGGAGGCGTAGAGCAGACGCGTGCCGCTGGCCTGGCAGGCGTCGAGCAAGAGCTTGCTTGCGGCGTAATTGTTGTCCAGCATGTAGCGGCCGTTGTGCTCCATGGTGTCGGAGCAGGCGCCTTGGTGGAAGATGGCATCGACCTTGCCGAAACGGCCTTGCGCGAAGTCGGCGTAGAAGGTGGTTTTGTCGAGATAGTCGCTGATCTGCACATCCACCAGATTGTGGAATTTGTCGGCCTGGGTGAGGTTGTCGACGGCGATGATGTCGGTGATGCCGCGTGCATTCAGGCCGCGCACGATGTTGCTGCCGATGAAGCCGGCCGCGCCGGTGACGATGATGTGCTGGGTCATGGTGGGGCGTGCGCTCTTACGTGGGTTCTTGCGTGTGAATCCGAATCGGGGCGGCACATTCAGGGCTGCGGCCAGAGTTCGGCGGGCGTGGCGCTGGCGGTGCCCAGCTTGCCGACGACGATGCCGGCGGCGCGGTTGGCGGTGCGTACCGCCTCTTCCAGGCTGCTGCCGGCGCCGAGCATCACGGCCAGGGTGGCGATGACGGTGTCGCCCGCGCCCGAGACGTCGAACACCTCCTTGGCCGCGGCCTGCACGTGCAAGTGGCCGGCGTCGGTGAACAAGCTCATGCCGTCTTCCGCGCGGGTGACGAGCACGGCCTGCAACCCGAGCGCGGCGCGCAGCTTGTCGGCATGCTGTTGCAGCTCGGCCTCGCCTTGCCAGTCGCCGGTGGCGAGCGCGAACTCGGCGCGGTTGGGGGTGATGAGCGTGGCGCCCTTGTAGCGCGAGTAGTCGCGCCCCTTGGGGTCGACCAGCACCGGCTTGCCGCGCAGCCGCGCCATCTCGAGCATGCGCGCCACGTGGGTGAGCCCGCCCTTGCCGTAGTCGGACAGCAGCACCACGTCGTGCAGGTCGAGTTCCTGCTCGTAGCGGTCCATCAGGTCGAGCAGCACCTCGTGGTCGGGCATGGACTCGAAGTCCATGCGGATGAGTTGCTGCTGACGCGAGACCACGCGCAGTTTCATCGTGGTCCTGAGCCCCACGATCTGGCGCATGGCGCTGCGGATGGGCGAGTCGGTGACGAGATGGGCCAGGCGCCGTCCGGCGTCGTCCGAGCCCACCACCGACAGCAGCGTGGTCTGGGCACCGAGGCTGGCGGCATTGAGCGCCACATTGGCGGCGCCGCCCATGCGGTCTTCTTCGCGCTGCACCAGAGCGACCGGGACGGGCGCTTCGGGCGAGATGCGCTCCACCGCGCTGAACCAGTAGCGGTCGAGCATGACGTCGCCCACGACGAGCACGCGGGCCTTGGCGAGTTGATCGGCGGTCATGGAGTGATGAGTTGGAGTTCTTCGGTGCGGCGCGGCGGATACGTTTCCCAGCCCTGGCAGGCCGGGCAATGCCAGGTGTAATTGCGCGCCTCGAAGCCGCAGGCGGCGCAACGGTAGCGCTGCCGGGTTTTGAGCGCGCCTTCCACGGCTTGCGCCAGCGCCAGCCGCGCCGGTTCGGGCGACAAGGCGGTGCTGGACTGGTCGAGCACGCGGCGCGCGGACAGCAGGCTCTTGTGGGTCTGCAAATACGAGAGCGCCAGGTGGTAACGCTCGCTGGCGTCGGCTTCGAGCAGAAGCACGGCATCGAGCACATCGATGGCGGGGTAGTCCTGCAACTGGGCCAGCAGCCAGGCGCGGCCGGCATCGGCCTGGCCGAGTTGCAGGAACAAACGCGCCGCATCCAGCGCGACGAGCGCGGTGAAATCGGGCTGCATTTGCGCAATGTGGCGCAAGTGCTCGAGTGCCTGCGGCGGATTGTCTTGCTGCTGGGCGATGGCGGCGCGCAATTGCCAGGGCCGTACCGCCTGGGGCTGCGCCTGCACCGCCTGCTCCAGCGCCTCCTGCATGCCCTGGATGTCACCCGACTGCTGGCGTTGCAGGCCGAGTTCGCACCAGTAATGCGCGATCTGCCGGCCATAGCTGCCGGCGCCCAGACGTTCGAGTTGGCCGGCGATGTCGATGGCGCGCGGCCATTCCTTGGTGCGTTCGTGAATTTGCAGCAAGGCCGCCAGCGCCTCCGACTTGTAGGGTGATGCCGCCAGCGTGGTGTAGACAGCTTCGGCACGGTCGAGCAGACCCGCCTTGAAAAAATCCTGCGCGAGCGCGATCTGGGCGCGTTGCCGTTCGGCAGCGGGAAGGTCGTTGCGCGACAGCAGATTCTGGTGCACGCGCACGGCACGTTCGTACTCGCCGCGCCGGCGGAACAGGTTGCCGAGCGCGAAGTGCAAATCCACCGTGTTCGGGTCAGCGGTGACGGCCTCGATGAAGGCGTCGATCGCTTTGTCCTGCTGCTCGGTGAGCAGGAAATTCAGGCCACGGAAATAGGACAGGGGAGCATCGCGCTTGAGCTCGCTCTCACGCTTCCACTGGCGCAGGTCCAGCCTGGAACCCAACCAGCCCAGCCCGAAGGTGATGGGCAGCGCGAGCAGCCACCACAGCTCAAACTCCATCGGGCGTGCTTCCGTCGATGGCGGTGGGCACAGGCCGCACGGGCGCTTGCTCCTGGGGCTCCAGCGCCGGCATGTTGGGACCAGGATTTCGAGCGACCTGGGTGCGACGCGCACGCATCCAGCCCGGCAGCATGGCCAGGGCTCCGAGCACGGCGCCCAACGTGAACGCCGCCAGCAACAACACGAACAGCGGGGCGGTCCATTGAGTGCCGAACAGCAAATGGAGAACCGTGGGCTCCAGGTTGTTCAGCGCCAGGCCGAACAGCAGCAGGAACAGAATCAGACGGACGAACCAGTTGAGGGCGCGCATGGGTAGGAGTTCGAAAGACCGCGCGTGGAGTGCGCAGTAGCGCGCATTTTAGGCGGCGAGCGCGAAGGGAAATCCTGGAGAAGACGCCGTGGTCGCGACGGCTTGGCGCGAGCGTCTTGTCGTGCCGAACTGATGGACTGCCGCATGGGCCGATCGGCCCATGCGGGCGCGTGAAAGGCCAGCCGCTTTGTGGCTCAGGTGCTGGATTTGAGGTTGGAGGCCGGCGTCGAGGCAGCAGCCTCGGGCTGGTCGACCAGCAGGCGTAAGGACTTGCCGGGTTTGAAATGGGGCATGCGCTTTTCCGGCACGATGACTTGTTCGCCGGAACGCGGGTTGCGGCCGATGCGTGCGGGGCGATGGCTGACGGAAAAACTGCCGAAGCCGCGAATCTCAACGCGGTGGCTGTTTTCCAGCGCGTCGGATAGCGCGTCGAGTATGGTCTTCACGGCCAACTCGGCATCGCGATGGGTCAGTTGAGCAAAGCGCTCGGCAAGCAAATCCACCAGATCGGAACGGGTCATGGCAAGGGTTGAAGTTGCAGCAGGTGGATTGGATGGACCCGTTTCGAATGGGTTTTTGAAATTCATCGCTTAAACAGAGGCCGCTTAAAAAAACGCCCGCCTGACTTGTGGCCGGCGGGCGCTCGTTCCAAAACAACTTACTCTTGTTGCTGATTGTCGAGCTTGGCGCGCAGCAGGGCCCCCAGATTGGTGGTGCCCGTGGCTTCGCGCTGCTCGCCGGCCAGGCGGTTCATGACCTCTTGCTGGTCCACGCTGTCCTTGGCCTTGACCGAGAGCTGGATGCTGCGGTTCTTGCGGTCGATGTTGATGACCATGGCCGAGACCTGGTCGCCTTCTTTCAGCAAGTTGCGGGCATCTTCGACGCGGTCGCGCGAGATTTCGGAGGCGCGCAGATAGCCTTCGATGTCGTCGCCGAGGTCGATGGTGGCGCCCTTCGCATCCACGGATTTGACGGTGCCTTCGACAACCTTGCCCTTGTCGTTCATGGCGGCAAAGTTCATGAACGGATCGCCTTCCATCTGCTTGATGCCAAGGGAAATACGCTCACGCTCGATGTCGATGCCAAGAACCAGCGCCTCGACGTCCTGGCCCTTCTTGTAGTTGCGCACGGCGGCTTCGCCGGTCTCGTTCCAGGACAGGTCGGACATGTGCACGAGGCCGTCGATCCCGCCTGGCAGGCCGATGAACACGCCGAAGTCGGTGATGGACTTGACCGGACCCGTGACCTTGTCGCCACGCTTGTGGTTGGCGGCGAACTCGTCCCAGGGGTTGGCGCGGCACTGCTTCATGCCCAGGCTGATGCGGCGACGGTCTTCGTCGATTTCCAGCACCTGCACTTCCACTTCGTCGCCGAGCTGGACGATCTTGCTGGGGGCCACGTTCTTGTTGGTCCAGTCCATCTCAGAAACGTGCACCAGACCTTCGATGCCGGGCTCGATCTCGACGAACGCGCCGTAGTCGGTGAGATTGGTGATCTTGCCGAACAGACGGGTGCTGGCCGGGTAGCGGCGCGCCACGCCGACCCAGGGGTCGTCGCCCATTTGCTTGAGGCCGAGCGAGACGCGGTTCTTTTCCACGTCGTACTTGAGCACCTTGGCGGTGACTTCCTGGCCGGGCGTGACCACTTCGCTGGGGTGGCGCACACGACGCCAGGCCAGGTCGGTGATGTGCAGCAGGCCGTCGATGCCGCCGAGGTCGACGAAAGCGCCGTAGTCGGTGATGTTCTTGACCACGCCGGTGACGATCTGGCCTTCCTTGAGGTTCTCCAGCAGCTTGGCGCGTTCTTCGCCCTGGCTGGCTTCGACCACGGCACGACGCGACAGCACGACGTTGTTGCGCTTGCGGTCGAGCTTGATGACCTTGAACTCCATGGTCTTGTTTTCGTACGGCGTGGTGTCCTTCACCGGGCGGGTGTCGAGCAGGGAGCCGGGCAGGAAGGCGCGAATGCCGTTGATCATCACGGTCAGGCCGCCCTTGACCTTGCCGGTCACGGTGCCTTCGGCGAACTCGCCGGATTCGAGCGCTTTTTCCAGCGACATCCAGGAGGCCAGGCGCTTGGCCTTGTCGCGCGACAGCATGGTGTCGCCATAGCCGTTTTCGAGCGCATCGATGGCGACCGAAACGAAATCGCCGACCTTGACTTCAATTTCGCCATGGTCGTTCTTGAATTCTTCGAGAGGGATGTAGGCATCCGACTTCAGGCCGGCGTTGACGATCACGAAGTTGGGATCGACACCGACCACTTCTGCGGTGATGACCTCACCGGTGCGCATATCGCGCGTCTTGAGCGACTCTTCGAACAGAGCGGCGAAAGATTCGCCAGACGTGCTGGCGCTAGGGTTGACTGACATGGACAGACTCGCAAATCCGCAGGTGGCCCCGCGGGGTTGGTTGCACAACCTGAGTACGGCTGCTGCGCGAACTCAGGAACGTTGACGCCACCACTGCAGCACCTGACGCACGGTCTGATCGACGTCGAGCTCGGAGGTGTTGAGGGGCAGCGCATCCTGCGCGGGCTTGAGGGCTGCAACACTGCGCTGGGTATCGCGCGCATCGCGTTGTTCGAGCTCGTGCAAAACGTTGGATATTGTAGTTGAAATCCCTTTAGAAATCAATTGCTTATACCGCCGCTGCGCGCGAGCATGAGCGTCGGCGGTGAGAAACACCTTGAGCCGCGCTCCCGGGAACACCACGGTGCCCATGTCGCGCCCGTCCGCCACCAGGCCCGGTGCCCGGCGCAGGCTGTGCTGCAGCTCGAGCAAGGCGCGCCGCACGGCGGGCAGGGCCGAGAGCGTGGAGGCCGCCTGACCAACGGCTTCGGTGCGTATGGCCTCGCTGGCGTTTTCTGGCCCCAGCCACACGGCGCTGCCTTCGCAGCGGATGGGCAGGTGCCGGGCCAGCTCGGCCAGCGCCGCTTCGTCGTCCAGCGCAATGCCCTGGCGCTGCGCCAGCAGGGCGGTGGCGCGGTACAGCGCGCCCGAGTCGAGGTAGTGAAAGCCCAGGGCTTGCGCCAGATGCGAAGCCACCGTGCCTTTGCCGGATGCGGTGGGGCCGTCGATGGTGATGACGGGAACGGGACGCGCTATCGCGGCGAAGGCCAGGAAATAGCCGGGGAAAGTCTTGGAGACGCAGCCGGGTTCGAGGATGCGGATGTCAGTCGGCCCGAAGCTGGCCAGCGAGAAGCACATGGCCATGCGGTGGTCGTCGTAAGTGGCAATGCTGGCATTGCGCCAGTGCGCATCGGCCAAGGGTTCGATGCGCAGCCAATCATCGCCGGACTGGACATGGGCGCCGATCTTGGCGAGTTCGGTGGCCATGGCGGCGATGCGATCGGTCTCTTTCACCCGCCAGCTGCCGATGCCGGTCAGCAGGGTGGGAGACGCGGCAAACAGGGCGGTGAGGGCCAGGGTCATGGCGGCGTCGGGTATCGCCAGGCAGTCGATTCCCCCTCCCGCCAGTTGGCTGCGCCCGGCTTGCAGGCCACGCGTGGCGATGTAGCCATCGCCCCATTCGACGTTCGCCCCCAGGCGTTCGAGCACATGGGCAAATTCCACGTCGCCCTGAATGCTGCGGGCGTCCACGCCCTCCACCCGCACGGCTTCGCCCTGGCCGTGCAGACTGCCGAGCACGCCGGCGGCCAGGAAATACGATGCGGAGGAGGCGTCGCCCTCCACCGCGATGCGCCCCGGACTGACGTAGCGGCTGCCGGCAGCGATGATGAAACGCTGCCAGTTCTGGTGCTCGATCTGCACGCCGAAGCGCGCCAGCAGCTTCAGCGTGATGTCCACATAAGGGCGGGAAATCAGCGTGCCGGCGACTTCGATGGTGATGTCGCGCGTGCCAGCCACCAGCGGCAGCGCCAGCAGCAGGGCCGTGAGGAACTGGCTGGAGACATCGCCGCGGACGCGGATGGGGGCGGCGATGTCGACCAGCCCCATGCCGATGCGCAGCGGCGGGTAGCCGGGCTGGGCGCCGTATTCAATGTCGCAGCCTATGGCGCGCAAGGCGTCGGCCAGATCGCCGATCGGGCGCTCGTGCATGCGCGGCACGCCACGCAGGGTGTAGCCGCCGCCAAGCAGCGCGAGCGCCGCGGTGAGCGGGCGGATGGCGGTTCCGGCGTTGCCCATGAACAAATCGGCCTTGCCCACAGGAAAGCGGCCGCCGCAACCGTGCACCAGGGTGACGGCGTCGCTCTGCTCCACCTTCACGCCCAGCGCGTGCAGCGCGGCGAGCATCACGCGGGTGTCGTCGGAATCGAGCAGACCGGTGATGTCAGTCGGGCCGCTGGCCAGCGCGGCCAGCAGGAGCACGCGGTTGGAAATGCTTTTGGAGCCGGGCAGGCGAACCGTGCCGCCGGCGCCGATCAGCGGGGGCAGGTCGAGAAATTCAGGCGATGTCATCGGCGGGAGACGGCGAGGCCCAGTCCTTGCGCGACTGGCTGGCTTGGCGAATGAGGGACTCCAGCACGCTCCAGTTGCCCTGGCGCATCTGCGCCTCGAAGCCGGCGATGGCCTGCTTGAACAACTGCAATTGCTGCAGGGTTTCGGCGCTGTTGGCGCTGAACACATCGCGCCACAGGGTGGGGTCGCTGGCGGCGATGCGGGTGAAGTCGCGAAAGCCAGGGCCGGCGAGCTGCAAGTAGCTGCCGCCCTTGGGCTGGCGCGCCATGGCGTAGACGTAGGCGAAGGCCACCAGGTGGGGCAGATGGCTCACGGCCGCGAAAGCGGCATCGTGCTCGGATGGGTCCATGATGGACACCACGCCACCGACCGCCTCCCAGATTTGCGAAGCGACCTCGACGAAACGGTCGGGGTTGTTGGCCATCGGCGTGATGACGACGCGGCGGCCATCGAACAGCGCCGAGCGCGCGTACTGCACCCCGCTGTGCTCGCCCCCGGCAATGGGGTGGCAAGGTACGAACTGGCGGCTGGCCACTTCGCCCAGAGCCTCCTGCGCGGCGGCGGCCACATCGCCCTTGGTGCTGCCGACATCCATCACCAGGGCGTGGGGCGACAGGCCGATGCGAATCTGCTTGAGCAGGGGGCCGATGGCCGAGACCGGCACGGCCAGCAGGATCAGGTCGGCGCCGGTGGCGGCATGCAGCGCCGAGTCGGCGCCGTGGTCGATGACCTTGGCCGCTTTCGCCGCCTTGATGGTGGAGGGCGACTTGCTGTAACCCACGATTTCCTGCGCCAGGCCTGCATGCTTGGCCGCCAAGGCGAACGAGCCACCCAGCAGGCCCACGCCCAGAATGGCCAGACGTTTGAACTGCGGTTTCGCGGGAGTGTCGGCGTAGGTACCGATCAAGGTGTCCATGGATTCAGCGCGCCCCAAAGGCGCTGCGCAGCGCCCCGATGCAGCGCGCATTTTCGGCCTCCAGCCCCACCGAAATGCGCAGCCATGGACCCAGGCCGTAATTCCCAACCGGTCTGGCGATCACGCCCTGCTTGAGCAGGGCCGCGTTGATGCGGGCGCCGGCTTGGTCGTCTTCTCCCATGCGCACCAGCACGAAGTTGCCGTGCGAAGGCAAGTGGCGCAAGCCGAGTTCGTCAAAAGCTGCCGTCAGTTGGGCCATGCCGGTGCGGTTGACCTCCACGGCGCGTTGCAGGAAGTCGGCATCGGCGAGGGCAGCAAGCGCGGCGGCCTGCGCCACCGTGCTGGTATTGAAAGCCGAGCGCACGCGGTTGAGCACGTCGGCCAATGCCGGGTGCGCCGCGGCGTAGCCAATGCGCAATCCCGCGAGGCCATAAGCCTTGGAAAAGGTGCGGGACACGACCAGATTGGGATGCTTGCGCAGCAGCGCGATGCTGTCGGTGCGCAGTGCCGGGTCGAGGTATTCGACATAGGCCTCGTCCAGCACCACGACCACGTCCGGCGGCACGCGCTGCAGGAAGGCGGCGATCGCCTCGGCCGACGCCAGGGTGCCGGTGGGGTTGTTGGGGTTGGCCACGAACACCAGCCGGGTGGACGGCTCGATGGCGCCAGCCATGGCCGGCAGGTCGTGGCCGTAATCGCGGGCCGGCACGACGATGTGCCGCGCTCCGGCCTGCTGCACCGCCAGCGGATAGACGATGAAGCCGTACTGCGAATAGACGCAGGAGTCACCCTCGCTCAGCAAGGCGCGTGCGGCCATTTCCAGGATGTCGCTGGAGCCGTGGCCCAGCACGATCCAGTCGGCCGGCACGCCCAGGTGCGCGGCCAGCGCCTGGCGCAGGGCATAGCTGTCGTTGTCGGGGTAGCGGGGCGATTCGGCCAGCGCATCGACGATGGCCTGGCGCGCAGCGGGCGACATGCCCAGCGGGTTTTCGTTCGAGGCGAGCTTGACGATGCGGGTCTCGTCCATGCCGATTTCGCGGGCAACTTCCGCAATGGGCCGGCCGCCCACGTAGGGCGAGATGGTGCGGACGTAATCGGTGCCCCATTGCGGAGCGCTGGACGATGTGGGCATGGTGATGGGCGATTCAGGTGGTTGCGGCTGGCATTTCTGCAAAAGACACTTGCAGTCATTCCCGCCCGATGGGGTAGGAGCCGAGGTTTTTGAAGAAGGCGCAGGATTGACGCAGGGCATCGAGCGCACGCGCGACGCGGGCGTCGTCCTGGTGGCCCTCGATGTCGACGTAGAAAAAATATTCCCAGGCGCCGGAGCGGGCCGGGCGCGATTCGAAACGGCTCATGCTCACACCATGAGCGGCCAGCGGCTTGAGCATGCCGAACACGGCGCCGGCACGGTTCGGCACGGCGAGGATCAGGCTGGTGCGGTCATGTCCGCTGGGCTGGGTGGGCTGGCCACCGAGCACGATGAAACGGGTGCGGTTCTGCGCCTCGTCCTGAATGCGGG
Source organism: Thiomonas sp. (assembly GCF_054608695.1). NCBI lineage: Bacteria > Pseudomonadati > Pseudomonadota > Betaproteobacteria > Burkholderiales > Thiomonas > Thiomonas sp. The sequence goes on along the minus strand of NZ_JBTRXV010000019.1, from coordinate 38,729 downwards.
GGGCGGCAACCTGCAGCGCGTATTGGCTCGCAGCCTGCTCACCGGCAATCGCGGCCAGGCTCGCGTCATGCGCGGCCAGGCGCGCTCCTTCGGCGTTGCTCGACACAGCGCGGCGTTCGACGCCGGGTAGGTGCTTGTCCAGCCATTGCCGACACTGCGCCAGGGCCTGAGGATGGGCCAGCACGGCGGCGACGCCGTCAAGCCCGTCGTGCCGGCGCAGCAAGTTGTGGTGGATGGCGAGGCTGATTTCGCCGCAAATCTGCACGGGATGCGCCAGCAGCAAATCCAGCGTGCGGGCGACTGCGCCTTCGGTGGAGTTTTCGATGGCCACCACCGCAAAGGCGCTGCTGCCGCTGAGCTGGCTGCGGAAGACCTCATCCAGATCGGTACAAGCAGCGAAGCTGCAGCTGGAGCCGAAAAACTGGCGCGCTGCCTGTTCGCTGTACGTTCCCTCCGGGCCGAGAAAAGCCACCTGCTGACGCGCCTCCAGGGCACGGCAGGCCGACATGATTTCGCGCCAGATCGCCGTCACGCCGTCGCTCAGCAGCGGGCCGGCGTTGGCTTGCAGCACCTTGGCGATGACTTCGCGCTCACGCTCGGGCCGAAACACCGGCTGACCGGCGCGGTGCTTGTGCTGCCCGATGTCCTGGGCGTGGCGGGCACGCTGGTTCAGCAGCTCGAGCAATTGGCGATCAATCGCGTCGATCCGGTCGCGCAGGGGTGTGAGGTCGGTATCCATCGGGAGGATGTCAGTGGCTGCGCTCGAACTCGTGCATGTAATCGACCAAAGCCTGGACGCCGGCCAAGGGCATGGCGTTGTAGATGCTGGCACGCATGCCCCCCACGGACTTGTGGCCTTTGAGCTGGAGCAGTTGGCGTTGCTGCGCCCCTTGCAGGAAGGCGTCGTTCAGGCTCGCGTCGCGCAGAAAAAACGGCACATTCATGCGCGAGCGGCATTCGCGCGCGACGCGGCTGGTAAACAGCTCCGAGGCGTCGATGCAGGCATAGATCAAATCGGCTTTCTTGCGGTTGCGCTCGGCGATGGCGGCGATACCCCGCAGTGCGTCTTCGGTCTGGCGCTTGACCCACTGGAACACCAGCCCCGCCACATAGATGGCATAGGTTGGTGGGGTGTTGTACATGGAAGCGTTCTTCGCGACCACGCCGTAGTCGAAGGCACTGGGACAGGAGGGCAGGGCGTGGCCGACGATGTCGCGATGGACGATGACCAGCGTCAGGCCGGCGGGGCCGATGTTCTTTTGCGCCCCGGCATAGATGCAGGCATGGGCTGCGACGTCGATGGGGCGCGACAGGATGGTGGACGACATATCGGCCACCAGTGGCAGGCTGAACTGGGTGGGCACGACGTGGAACTCCACGCCATCGATGGTTTCGTTGGCGCAGTAGTGCAGATACTGCGCGTCATGCCGCGGATTCCACATGTCCAGCGGCGGAATCAAACCATAGCCCGTGGTGTCGTGGGTGCTTGCTGCCAGATGCACGTCGCAGAATTTGCGCGCTTCCAACTGGCTTTTCTGCGACCACGAACCCGTGACGACGTAATCCGCCTTGGCCCCGCGCGACAGATTCAGCGGCACGATGGCGTTTTCGGCCAGCGCGCCGCCCTGCATGAACAGCACGTGGTAGTCGGCAGGGATGGCCAGCAGTTCCCGCAGGTCGGCCTCGGCCTGGGCCAGGATGCTGCCGAATTGCGGGCCACGATGGCTCATTTCCATCACGCTCATGCCGCTGCCATGCCAGTCCAGCATCTCGGCGGCAGCCTGTTGCAAGACCTCGTCCGGCATCGCGGCCGGCCCGGCGGAAAAGTTGTAGGGGCGTTGCAGCATGGTGGATGGCAGCCGCTCAGGCATCGTCGCTGGAATCTTGCGGCGGTTCGACGCCTGGCTCGGAATCCGGCTCGGCCTCGATCACCTGGGCATCCGATTCCGCCACGCGCTGCACGCCGATGAGCTGTGCCTTGTCGTCCAGGGCGATGAGCGTGACGCCCTGCGTGGCCCGGCCGAGTTCGCGGATCTCGGCCACGCGGGTTCGCACCAGAACCCCCGTGTCGGTGATGAGCATGATCTCGTCATCCGCGCGCACCAGGCAAGCCGCCACGACCTTGCCGTTGCGCTCGCTGGTCTGGATGGCGATCATGCCCTTGGTGCCGCGGCCGTGGCGGGTGTATTCGACGATGGAAGTGCGCTTGCCGAAACCGTTTTCGGTGGCCGTCAGCACGCTCTGGCTCTCGTCCTCGGCCACCAGCATGGCGATGACGTTCTGCCCGTCCTCCAGATTCATGCCGCGCACGCCGCGCGCCTCGCGGCCCATCGGGCGCACATCGTTTTCGTCGAAGCGCACGGCCTTGCCGGAGTCGGAGAACAGCATCACGTCGTGCTGGCCGTCGGTGATGGCCACGCCCACGAGGTAGTCGTCATCGTCCAGCCCGCAGGCGATGATGCCGGCGGTGCGGCGGTTGGCGAAAGCCGACAGCGGCGTCTTCTTCACCGTGCCGCGCGCCGTGGCCATGAAGACGAAATGATCCTCGTCGAACGCCTTCACCGGCAGCACGACCGTGATTTTTTCGCCTTCCGCCAGCGGGAACAGATTCACCAGCGGCCTGCCGCGCGAGCCGCGCCCACCCTGGGGCGCTTCATACACCTTCATCCAATACACCCGGCCGCGATTCGAGAAGCACAACAGCATGGCGTGGGTGTTGGCGACGAAGAGCTGATCGATCCAGTCGTCTTCCTTGGTTCCGGTGGCCAGTTTCCCCCGGCCGCCGCGGCGCTGGGCGCGGTACTCATCCATGGGCTGGCTCTTGATATAGCCCACGTGCGAGATCGTCACCACCATGTCTTGCGGGGTGATCAGGTCTTCGATGTCCAGCTCGGTCGCGTTCGGCTCGATGGTCGAGCGGCGCGCATCGTTGAATTCAGTCTTGAGCGCGGCCAACTCGTCGGCAATGATGACGGTGATGCGCTCTGGCTTGGCCAGGATGTCGAGCAGATCGGCCACCTGCGCCATGACATCCTTGTATTCCTGCACGATCTTGTCCTGCTCCAGGCCAGTCAGCCGCTGCAGGCGCATTTGCAGGATTTCCTGGGCCTGCACGTCGGACAGGTGGTAGCCATCGGTCTTCAGGCCATAACGCGGGTCCAGGTCGTCAGGCTGGAAATCAGCGGGATTGCCCTCGACACGCGCCAGCATGGCACGCGCCTCACCCGGCGCCCACACCTCGGCCAGCAAGCCTTCCTTGGCGATGGGCGGCGTGGGCGCGGCCTTGATCAGTTCGATCATGCGGTCCAGGTTGGCCAGGGCAACGGCCAGGCCTTCGAGCACATGACCGCGCTCGCGCGCCTTGCGCAGCTCGAACACGCTGCGGCGGGTGATGACCTCGCGCCGATGCTGCAGGAAGGCGGCCAGCATCTGCTTGAGGTTCAGCAGGCGCGGCTGGCCGTCCACCAGGCACACCATGTTGACGCCGAAGGTGTCCTGCAACTGCGTCTGCTTGTAGAGCTTGTTGAGCACCACCTCGGCCAGTTCACCGCGCTTGAGTTCGATCACCACGCGCATGCCGGATTTGTCCGATTCGTCCTGGATGTGGCTGATGCCCTCCAGCTTTTTCTCCTGCACCAGTTCGGCGATGCGTTCCAGCAGGGTCCGTTTGTTCACCTGGTAGGGAAGCTCATCGACGATGATGGCCTGGCGCTGGCTGCGATCGATGTCCTCGAAGTGGCAACGTGCGCGCATCACCACCCGGCCGCGCCCGGTGCGGTAGGCGTCGCGCACGCCGGTCAGGCCATAAATGATGCCGGCAGTCGGGAAGTCCGGTGCCGGGATGTGCTGCATCAGTTCTTCGACATCCGCTTGCGGATGACGCAGCAGATGCAGGCAGCCGTCGACCAACTCCCCCAGGTTATGCGGTGGAATATTGGTGGCCATGCCCACAGCAATGCCGGCCGAACCATTGAGCAGGAGGTTGGGAATACGCGCCGGCAAGACCAGCGGTTCCTGCTCGGAACCGTCGTAATTCGGGCCGAAATTCACCGTTTCCTTATCGAGGTCGGCCAGCATTTCATGGGCAATCTTGGCCAGACGGATTTCGGTGTAGCGCATCGCCGCGGCGTTGTCGCCATCCACCGAGCCGAAATTGCCCTGGCCGTCCACCAGCATGTAGCGCAAGGAGAAATCCTGCGCCATGCGCACGATGGTGTCATAGACCGACTGGTCGCCGTGCGGGTGGTATTTACCGATCACATCGCCCACGATACGGGCCGATTTTTTATACGGCCGGTTCCAGGAGTTGCTGAGTTCGTGCATAGCAAACAACACCCGGCGGTGCACCGGTTTCAAGCCGTCGCGCACATCCGGGAGGGCGCGCCCGACAATCACGCTCATCGCGTAATCCAGGTAGGAACGGCGCATTTCTTCTTCCAGACTGACTGGAAGGGTTTCTTTGGCGTAGGCGGACATTCGGGACCCAGTGCGGGGCACTGCTGCGGGTTTGCATGAGCAGTGCTATTTCAAATCAAGCCTTCAATGGTAGCAGCGCGGTTTAGGGCTGAATCGGCAATGACGCACTCTCGAATCTTGCTGCCTGCGGTTAAGGCATCCGATCGGTGATGTCCATAAATGTCATCGAACTCACAGAGGCGATGTGGCAGAATTGACACGGCTGATGACTGATCCCGGCGCAGGTCTGTAACTCGCAGGCTTGACGCTCTATGATGTCCGTATAAGATTGATTGCGGTCCTTACTTTTGAGAGGAAAGAACGATGATTAAAGCCAACGAATTCGCAAAACTCCTGGTCGTGACGGCGCTAGCCGCCACAGCAAGCACGGTTGCCTTCGCTCAAGACGCGAAAACCATCGACAACTGGAAGGACCCGTTCGGTCTGGTCTGGAAAAATGGGGACAACACTCTGTGCTGGCGCGACAACTTCTGGACTCCGGCAACTGCCGCCGAGGGCTGCGATGGTGCCATCGTCGCCAAGGCCGTGGAACCTGCTCCGGCTCCAGCCCCGGCACCTGCCCCGGCTCCAGCACCTGCCCCCGTGCCTGCTCCTGTGCCCGTGAGCGAGAAGGTCACCTATTCGGCGGACGCCTTCTTCCAGTTCAACAAGGCTGTTCTGCAGCCAGCCGGCAAACAATCGCTGGACGATCTGGCTGACAAGATCAAGGCTGTCAATCTGGAAACCGTCATCTCCACCGGCTACACCGACAGCTTCGGCAGCGTTGCCTACAACCAGAAGCTCTCGCTGCGTCGTGCTGAAGCGGTCAAGGCTTATCTGGTGAGCAAGGGCATTCCTGCTGACAAGATCTACATCGAAGGCAAGGGCAAGACCGATTTCCGTGTCGACCCCAAGAGCTGCAAGGGCACCTTCAAGAAACAGATCGAGTGCCAGGCACCTAACCGCCGCGCTGTGGTCGAGATTGTTGGCTCACGCACTGTGACCAAGTAATCAAGATCCGTCTCGGTTCGAAAAGCCCCGCTTCGGCGGGGCTTTTTTTTGAGCCGGGCGGATAGCATGGAAAGCTGTCGACAATCTTCCAGCACATCCAGAAGGGATCGAACATGAATGCTGAAGCTGCGGAGTTGAAAAAATTCGGAGATGCGGCGCATCGCTGGTGGGATTTGAATGGCGAGTTCAAGCCGCTGCATGACATCAACCCGGTGCGGTTGGATTGGATCCAGAGCCATGCCAGCTTGGCCGGTCGCCGCGTGCTGGATATCGGCTGTGGCGGCGGCATACTCAGCGAGTCGATGGCCGCCGTCGGCGCGCAGGTCACCGGCATCGATCTGGCGGAGAAAGCGCTCAAGGTGGCGGGGCTTCATGCACTGGAATCCGGCCTGTCCGTGGACTACCGGCTGATCTCCGCCGAGCAGCTCGCTTCCGAGCAAAAAGGGCAATTCGATGTCGTGTGCTGCATGGAAATGCTGGAGCACGTCCCGAATCCGGCCTCGGTCGTGCAAGCCGCTGCAATGCTGGTGCGCCCTGGTGGCTGGGTCTTTTTCTCCACCATCAATCGCAACGTCAAGGCGTTCGCCATGGCCATTCTGGGCGCTGAATATCTTTTGCGCCTACTGCCCAAAGGCACCCATTCCTATGCCAAATTCATCAGGCCCAGCGAGCTTGCAAGCTGGGCACGGAGCTCGGGCCTGGAGCCCGTTGAATTCAAGGGCCTGGAATTCGGCTTGCTGGACCGGACATTTCGTCTCGGCGCGAATGTCGACGTGAATTATTTTTTTGCGTGCCGGCGCGCAGCATGACGCCGCCTTTCCAAGCTATCTTGTTCGACCTGGACGGAACGCTGGCCGATACGGCGCCAGATTTGGCTGCTGCACTCAACCGCATGCGCCTGGAGCGAGGCATGGAGGCGTTGCCATTGGCGTTGTTACGGCCCATGGCTTCGCATGGGGCGCGGGGCCTGATCCAGGTCGGTTTCGAGTTGGGGCCGGACCACGCCGGGTATCTACCGCTACGCGATGAGTTTCTGCGCAATTACGCGCAAGACATCTGCGTCCACACGCGCCTGTTTCCCGGCGTTGAGCGGGTCCTCCGGCAACTGGCGGATCAGGCGATTCCATGGGGCATTGTCACGAACAAGGTGGCCACGCTGACGCATCAGCTGCTGGCTTGTATGCCGCTGCCATTCCCGCCTGGCTGTGTCGTGAGCGGGGACACCACAGCCAAACCCAAACCTGCACCCGATCCGCTTTTGCATGCGTCTGCCGTGCTCGGTGTGCCTGCGCAACGGTGCCTTTATGTCGGCGATGATTTGCGCGACATGCAGGCCGCGCATGCGGCTGGCATGGGAGCTGTGGCGGCTGCTTATGGCTATTGCGGCCACCAGGAGCCGCGCCATTGGGGCGCGCAATTCATTCTGGACGAGCCAACGCAGCTGCTCCAACTCGGTTTGATCTGATCGCCCCGAGGGGATCAGGGAACTTCGGGCGGCGGTACTTTTTCTCAGCGCGCAATGCAATGGGCACTCGCGCGGCCCAACATCAATCAATCCACGATGGGGACGATCTGCTTGCCGTAGGGGAAAAATGAAAGTGCGGCAAGCTTGATGTGTTGAAGCGCAAAGGGTATGCCGATGATGGTGATGGCACACAGCACCGCCGAGATCAAATGCCCCAACGCCAGCCACCACCCGAAGAAAACGGCCCAGATCAGATTGCCAATGGTGCTCAGGCCAGCGGCAACGGCCCCCTCTGGCTTGTCCACAACGCGCTGGCCGAAGGGCCAGAAGCTGAATGTGCCAATGCGAAATGCCGCGACCGCCCAGGGGATGCCGACGATGGTGATGGCGCAGAGCAGGGCTGCCAACCACCAAGCCAGGCCCATGAAGAAGCCGCCAAGAACCAGCCAGATGATGTTGCCGATGAGTCGCATGGTTGGGGTTGAAATGCGGAGCTTGAGAACCAGGATGCTGAAGTCTACCCACCTGATGCATCAGGCTTCAGGCAGGCAGCACATGCATGGCCTCTGCGGCAAGGTGCAAGCGCAGCGTGTGGCCAGGCGCCAGGGGCCAGCCTCGCAATTGCCAGGGCAGGACGTAGGCCAGGATGTCGAGGCGGTCGCCCAAGCGACAGTGCAGTTGCACGACCGAAGCCAAGTCGGTGCGTTCGACAAGTCGGACCTCGAGTTGGTTGGGGCTGTCTGGTTCTGCTTGCCCTGGAGCGATGAGTTGCAAGTCGGCAGCGCGCACGCACAGGCGCACGCGGGCACCCATTTGCAAGTCGGCAAGCTCATCGCCGCGCAGGGCCTCGATCCAGCAAGCCTCGGGTTCCAAGCCGAGGCGTATCCGTACCGTGCCGTTGTCTGGCAAGGCCGCAACGACACCCTGCCAGATGTTTTCAACGCCCAGCAGTTGGGCCGACCGCAGACGGGCTGGGTGCGTGAACATGGCTGAAGCCGGGCCGATTTGCAGCAGTTCGCCCGCATCCATCACTCCCACCAGCTGCCCAAGGGCCATGGCCTCGGCCGGATCGTGCGTGACGACGATGGAGGGCGCCGAACAGGCGCGCAAGTGGCGTGCCAACTCGTCGCGCATGGCTGGGCGTGTCGCCGGGTCAATGGCGGAGAGTGGCTCATCCAGCAGCACGGCATCCGGATTGCCCGCCAGGGTTCTTGCCAGGGCCACGCGCTGGCGCTCACCGCCGCTCAGTTGCCCTGGGCGGCGCGCGGCCAGGTCGCGGAGCTCGAAGCGATCGAGCAGGGTGTCGAGGTTCTCGCTGGCAAGTCGCCCGAATTGCAGGTTTTGGCCGACGGTCAGATGCGGAAACAGGGCGTCCGTCTGGAACAGATAGCCAACGCGCCGGGCTTCGGGTGGGGCATGGGTGCAATCCCTTCCGGCCAACAGAACCTTGCCCGCCCGCGGTTTCAGGAAGCCGGCGATGGTTTCGAGCAGCGTGGTTTTGCCGGCGCCGTTGCCGCCAAGCAGCGCCAAGGTCTGCCCCGGCCCCAGGCGAAAGCTGATGGGCTGGCTGCGGTAGCTGCCGACGGCTGTCACCAAGGCAGCCAGCTCGAGTGTCTGCTGTGCCGGCGATTGCGTTGTCAATTCATCGCGCCGCAGCAGGTTCGACGCGGCGGTCCGAGTGGCGTCCATAAGCCAGCAGACGCAGAGCCCAGAACAGGCCGAGCACGATGACGAGGAACAGGACCGAGGCAGCCACCGATTCGTTCAGACCGGCCTGGAGGAACAGGTCGTAGATTTTCACGGGCGCCGTCATCGGATAGTAGGCGAGCAGAACCACGGCGGCAAACTCGCCAATGGCACGCGCAAAGCAAAGCGTCAGCCCCGTCATCACACCACGCCAAGCCAGGGGCATGCTGACACGGTAGAACGTGGCCCATGGCCCCGCGCCCAGGCTGCGCGCCGCCTTCTCGATGCGTGGATCGACCGCCTCGAAGCCGACACGCGCGGCGTTCACGGCGTAGGGCAGGCCAACATAAGCCATGGCCAGAACCACGCCGGCGAACGTGCCCCAGAACGTCAGGCCAATGCTGGCGGCGGCGGGGCCGAGCCAGCCATTGCGCGAAAACACCAGGAGCAAGGCGATTCCGGCAATGGTGTGGGGAATGGTGAGCGGCAAATCGACCATGGCTTCGACCACCGCTTTGCCGCGAAAGCTCTGGCGAGCCAGCACATATGCAAGCGGCAAGCCGAACAGCATGGAGAGGGATGTTGCCAGCGCCGCGCCTTCCAGACTCAGCAAAAACGAATCGCGAATGCCGGCGTGCATGGCAGCGTCGCGCAGTTGCCCGAGCGTTGGCCGCAGAAGCAGCGCCAGCAGTGGCAACGAGATGAAGCTCAGGACCAGGCAGCCCGAGAGCCAGAAAATCCAGAACATCAATCCGCGGCGCGATGTCATGATGGCTTCGAGGTCGACGTCCTAAGCCCGGGCGTCAGCCTGCGCGCCGGAATGGTGGCGTCGCAGGTCACTGCCCGGGCCATGCAACCGTCATTTTGCGCAAGGATGCGGGCATTTTGGCGGCGTATTGCGCATAGGCTGGGTGCACCGGCGTGAAGCCATTTTGCGCAATCAACTTCTGGCCTTGCGGGCCGAGCAGATAGGCAATGAACTCGGCAGCCAGTTTGGGGTGAGGGGCTCCGGTTGGAATCGTCAGCGCATAGACAATGGGCCTGCCGGGCAATGCGCCGTTCGCAGTTTCGGCCGTGCTCTTGGCGTAGTCCGCGGCGTACTTCGGATCGCTCAGGTTGATCTGCGCGGGCAACCGGATCGACTCCAGGTGATGCTGCAGCGCGTCCGACTGGTAGATGGCGAGGTAGTCGATCTGGCCGAGTTGCAGTGCGGCGATCAGGTCGGTCTCGGTATCGCGCATATTGGTTGTGGGCGCGTTCGCCAGCACCTTCTGCTCGAGTTGCGGATCGTGGTAGTAGCTCGAAGCCAGGTCGAGCATTTGCAGGGTCTGGTAGCCGGAAGGATCGGTGTTCGGGTTGGAGCGGCCGATCTGCACGCCGGGCTGACTCAAGACCTGATACCAATTGCTGGCGTTGATCTTGCCGGCATCCTTGCTTTTGGGCGTGTAGACGAAGGTGATGGCGTTGCGCAGAAAGCCGATCGACCAGTCCGCAGTCGCGGCCTGGTCACCCTTGGCGTACATGTATTTGGGGATGACCGAGTAGTCGGCCACGGCCACGACATCCGCCGGGGTGTGCAACTGGGTCACCATTTTGACCATTTTCACGCTACCGCCGAATTGGGGCTCCACGGTCACGCCGGGGTGTAACTTCTCGAAGCCTTTCGCCGCCTCTCTGAAGGTCTTCCCCAGGGTTCCGGCTGCAAGGACGCTGAGGGTGGTTGCACTGGCTTGGGCGGCCGTTCCCAGCGCCAAGGCGCCGAGTAACAGTGCGACGAGGGATTTGTTCAACTGCTTGGATTTGTGCATGGCTGTCTCCGCGTTTCAGGGGGCTGGTAGCCTGCTCGAGCTTGAACTACCGCTCGCGTTGTTGTTGCAGGCGATAAACATTCCAAGCATATCGTAGACGTGAACCCATCCGGACGTCATGCAAGGTTTTCCGCTGCGATTGAAATCCGGCGATGCTGCGAGTTCAGCCTTTGGGCCGCTGAGCAGATTTCGGGCGGAAGGCGTCGCACACGGCTGGATCGCATTCCAGATACGGCCCACCGATCAGGTCGACGCAGTAGGGCACTGCGGCAAACACGCCGCGAACCGTCACGGCCCCTTCGGCATTGCGCAGGCCTTCGAGGGTCTCGCGGATGGACTTCGGCTGGCCTGGCAGGTTGAGAATCAGGCAGGTTTTGCGAATGACCGCGACCTGGCGCGACAAAATCGCCGTCGGGACGAAGTTCAGGCTGATGCGCCGCATTTCCTCGCCAAAGCCTGGCATGAGTTTGTCGGCGACATCCATGGTGGCCTCCGGCGTGACGTCGCGCACAGCCGGACCCGTGCCGCCGGTGGTCAGCACCAGATGGCAGCCAAGGTCGTCCACCAGTTCGCGCAAGGCTTGGGAGATTTCTGCGCGCTCGTCGGGAATCAGCCGTTCGGTGTAATGCACCGGGTTGCGCAAGGCGCGGCCCAGCCATTCGCGCAGGGCCGGCAGGCCTTGGTCGAGGTACACGCCGCTGGAAGCACGGTCGCTGACGGAAACCAGGCCGATGTGCAGGCCGTCGAGGGCTGCGGACTGGATCTCAGAGGTCGTCGGGTTCATCGTCTTGCGGCTCGAGCAGGGTTTTGAGGGTTTGATAGAGCGCCCGATACTGGCGCGGCGGTTTGCCTGCGGCTTGTTCCGCGCGCGTCGCGCGCACCAGCTGGCGCAGCGCCTGGGCGTCGGCGTGAGGGTGTTCCTGCATGAAGGCGGTGAGCGCGTCGTCGCCCTGCAGCAGGCGTGTGCGCCAGTCTTCGAGCAGGTGCATGCGGGCCACGGCCTCGCGGTTCTCGCCCGTTGCGTCGAGCAAGGCCTGGCGCAGGGGTTCCGGGTCGACCTTGCGCATCAGTTTGCCGATGTACTGGGCATGCCGCCTGCGTCCTTCGTGGGCATGAATGCGCGTCAGTTCACGCAGTGCGTCGCGCAGCGCTGCGGGTACGTCGAGCAGGTCGATGCGGTGATTGGGGAGGGCAGCCAGGCGCTCCCCCAAGTCCTGCAAGGCCTGCATCTCGCGTTTGAGCTGGCTCTTGCTGGGGCCTGCGTCGTCTGCCGACGAAGCATCCGCAGCATGCGGGGTGGTGTGATGGAAGGGCGGGGATTTCATCGGCTCGTATTATCGTTCGCTGTTCTGTCGCATCGCATCGTTGCTCTGGTTTTCACAAGAACAGGGCTTGCGTCAACTCGACACTTTCCGTTCCAAACAAAGGTTCAATGTGGGCCAATTTTCCTTTTCCAAATCTCAATTTCAAGACTTGGCAGCGTTGGCGTTGGCCGAGGCTCGCAGCGCCGGCGCCAGCGACGCGGCGGTCGAGGTGTCCGAAGGCCAGGGCTTGAGTGTGAATGTGCGCCGTGGCAAGGTGGAGCAGGTTGAGCACAACACCGACAAGGGGCTCGACATCACGGTTTACGCAGGCCGGCGCAAGGGGCATGCGAGTACCTCGGACTTTTCCCCTGCAGCGATACGCCGTACGGCACTTGCCGCTTTCGACATTGCGCGCTACACCGCCGAAGACGATTGCGCCGGTCTGCCCGAGCCCGAGTTGCTGGCGAAGGCAGTACGCGACCCGCAGCTCAACCACCCTTGGGATATCTCGGTGGAAGACGCTGCCGAACTGGCACGCCGCTCCGAGGACGCAGCATTCGCCACCGATGGCCGCATCCGCAACAGCGAGGGAGCCAGCGTCTCGGCCCAGCACATGCATTTCGTGCTCGCCAACTCGCGCGGCTTCTCCAATGGCTATGCCACCACGCGCCACAGCCTGTCCTGCGTGCCCATCGCCGGACGGGGCAACGATATGCAGCGCGACTACTGGTACAGCAGCAAGCGCCGGGCGTCGGAGTTGGCATCGCCCGAAGTGGTGGGCCGTTACGCCGCCGAGCGCGCGCTGTCGCGCTTGCGCGCCCGCAAACTGCCAACCGGGCAGTATCCGGTGTTGTTCGAGGCGCCCATCGCCGCAGGGCTCATCGGCTCGCTGGTGCATGCGGCAAGCGGTGGCATGCTGTACCGCAAGGCCTCATTTCTGGTCGACCATCTCGGCAAGCCGGTGATGGCCAAGCACCTTGACCTGGCCGAGGATCCCAAGGTTGCGGACGGCATGGGCACCGCGCCATTCGACGACGAGGGTGTACGCACAAGTGCCCGCCGCGTGGTGAAAGCCGGGCGGCTGGAAGGCTATTTTCTTTCCACCTATTCCGGGCGCAAACTCGGCATGCCGACCACAGGCAATGCCGGCGGTCCGCACAACCTGATGCTCACCAGCCGGCTGACCCGGCCTGATGACGATCTGGCGGCCATGTTGCGCAAGATGCATCGCGGCCTCTTGGTCATCGAACTCATGGGCCATGGCGTGAATTACGTGACCGGCGACTATTCCCGTGGCGTCATGGGTTTCTGGGTGGATGGCGGCGTCATTCAATACCCCGTGCAGGAAATCACCATCGCCGGGAACTTGCGCGACATGCTCCTGGGCATTGCAGCCGTGGGAGCTGACGTCTACCAAAGCGGCAGCAGATCAACGGGCTCCATTCTTCTGGATGCCATGACTGTGGCCGGCAGCTGAACGCGCCGCCCGGGCTTGCCGGGCGACTCACACGACTGATCACCTTCATCATTTCCGAGGCTGATCTTCGGGTAAGCCAGAGGGCAATTTTGTTGTAACCAGTCAATACAATGAGCGTCAATCTGTACGAGACGAGTACCGAGACTGCAAATCACTTCACAACTTTTGAGGGAGACTCCACGATGGAACGTCGTTCATTCGTCAAACATGCTGGTCTGGCAGGCATTCTTGCCGCTGGCACGGCCCCGGCCGCCGTGATGGCGCAGCAAACCGTGCGCTGGCGCCTGGCTTCAAGCTTTCCCAATTCGCTCGACACGATTTTCGGTGCGGCCAGCATCTTCTCGCAGAAGGTGAAGGAAGCCACCGACGGCAAGTTTGAAATTTCGGTGCATGCCGGCGGTGAACTCGTTCCGCCCTTCGGCGTGGTCGATGCCGTGCAGCAGGGCACGGTTGAGTGCTGCCACACCGCGCCGTATTACTTTTTCGGCAAAGACCCGACCTTCGCGCTGGGTTGCGCCGTGCCCTTCGGCATGAATTCGCGCCAAATGACGGCCTGGATGTATCAGGGCAATGGCCTGAAGCTCATGCGCGAGTTCTACGCCGGCTACAACATCATCAACTTCCCCATGGGCAACACCGGCGCGCAAATGGGCGGCTGGTTCCGCAAGCCCATCAAGAGCCTGGCCGACATGAAGGGCTTGAAAATGCGCATCGGCGGCTTCGCCGGCAAGGTGATGGAGCGCATCGGCGTGATTCCGCAGAACATCCCTGGCGGCGATATCTATCCTTCGCTGGAAAAGGGAACCATCGATGCAGCGGAGTGGATCGGTCCTTATGACGACCTGAAACTCGGCTTCTACAAGGTCGCCAAGAACTACCTTTACCCCGGTTGGTGGGAAGGCGGTCCCGAGTTGGATCTGTTCGTCAACACCAAGGCCTGGAGCGCGCTGCCCAACGACTACAAGGCTGCCGTCGAATTGGCTGCTTCACACGCTCATGTCAACATGCAAGCCATGTACGACGCGCGCAACCCCAATGCGCTGCGCGAACTGGTGGGCAAGGGGGCCAAGCTGCAGCCTTTCCCCAAGGACGTGATGGAAAGTGCCTACAAGGCGGCCAATGAGCTGTATGCCGAGTTGTCGAGCAGCAATGCGAATTGGAAGAAGGTCTACACCGACTGGGCCAAGTTCCGCAACGACGACATTCTCTGGTTCCGCATTGCCGAGAATGAGTTCGACCGCTTCATGATGACGCGCAAGCTGTAAAGCTGCATCGTTTGGCATTCGGCTCAAGCCGCCCCAAGGGGCGGCTTTTTTGTGGCATCAAGCTTTGCGTTCGTAAAGGACGAAGTCGAACGCGGGGAGATTGCCCTGGGCGGGATGCGGATCGCGGCTGACTTCGACGAAGGCGTCGCGGTTCCAGGCCGGAAAATACACGTCGCCCTGCGGCTCGGCGTGAATCTCGGTCAGCCACAGTTGTTGCGCCAGCGGGATGGCCTGGGCATAGATTTTGGCACCGCCGACGATGAAGACTTCGGGTGCTTCGGCGCAGATGCTCATGGCGTCCGACAGCGAGGTCGAGGTTTCAGCACCAGGCGCGATGAAATCGGCATCGCGGCTGATGACCACATTGCGCCTGCCCGGGAGCGGCCTGCCGATGGATTCCCAGGTCTTGCGCCCCATCAGGATGGGGTGACCGAGGGTGACGCGCTTGAAATGCGCCAAGTCTGCCGGCAGATGCCAGATGAGCGCGTGGCCGCGCCCAATGACCTGGTTATGGGCCACTGCGGCAATGATGGCCACGCGCGGCCCGGTGTTTTGATGTTGAGGGATTGGCACGGGGATGTCTCAGATCGCGACCGGCGCCTTGATGGCTGGGTGATGGCGGTAATCCAGCACCTCAAAGTCTGCCAAGGTGTAGTCGAACAGGCTGCCGGGCTTGCGCTGGATGCGCAGCACCGGCGCGGGGAGGGGCGGGCGCGAAAGCTGCAGGCGCACTTGCTCGAAATGGTTGTGATAGATGTGGCAATCGCCACCGGTCCAGATGAAATCGCCCGCATCCATGTCGCATTGCTGCGCCACCATATGCGTGAGCAGCGCGTAGCTGGCGATGTTGAACGGCACGCCGAGGAAAAGATCGGCACTGCGCTGGTAGAGCTGGCAACTGAGCTGCGGCCGGCCACCGGCTTGCCCCGGCGGGCCCACATAGAACTGGAACAGCAGGTGGCAGGGCGGCAGCGCCATCTCGCCAATTTGGCCGACATTCCACGCACTGACGAGATGACGGCGCGAATCCGGATTGCGCTTCAGGCCCTCGACGAGTTGGGCGATCTGGTCGATCTGGCGCCCATCTGGCGCCGGCCAGGCGCGCCACTGCACGCCGTAAACCGGGCCAAGTTCGCCGTTGGCATCGGCCCACTCGTCCCAGATGGTGACGCCATGCTCATGCAAGAAACGCACGTTGCTGTCACCACGCAGAAACCAGAGAAGCTCGACGATGATGCTCTTGAGGTGCACTTTCTTGGTCGTCACCAGCGGAAACCCCTGGCGCAAATCGAAACGCAGTTGCGCACCGAACAGGCTGCGCGTTCCAGTTCCTGTGCGGTCGGCCTTGTCGGCACCGCCGCGCATCACCTCGCGCAGCAAGTCTTCATAGGGGCTGGGAATGATGGGATTTGTCATGATGTTCGGCGCGACGGTGCGGGCGAATCCAGCTGGCGCGGGGTCGCTGCAATCCGTAGGCCAATCGGCGTTCTCGATCGGGTGACTCGTCAGTGTATTCAGGTTGATGGGTCGGGCCGGGGGATCACACGGAACCATGCCACGGTCTAAGATCAAATCCCGCAGCCATCGACCTCAGACCTTGCGAGCGCCACCATGACCGACCCAAGCCAGCCCAGGCTCGACTTCGTGCAGTGCCTGCATGCCGGTGGTCTGCACCGCATGGCTTATTGGGAATGGGGCGCGCCCGACAACCCTGACGTGGTGGTCTGCGTGCATGGCCTGTCCCGGCAAGGACGCGATTTTGACCAACTCGCGCGGGCCTTGCAGAACCGCTTCCGGGTGATCTGCCCTGACGTGGTCGGTCGCGGCAAGTCGGACTGGCTGGAGCAGCCCATGCTCTACCAACTGCCGCAATACGTCGCCGACATGGTCACCCTGCTGGCGCGGCTGAAGGCGCGGCGCGTCGGCTGGGTGGGTACATCCATGGGAGGGCTCATCGGCATGGGGCTTGCCGGCCTGAAGCGCAGCCCCATCGACGCATTGGTGCTCAATGACATCGGCCCGTCCATCGCGCCGGGTGGCTTGCAGCGCATTGGCAGCTACGTCGGCCAACCCAATGCGTTCGCCACCGTGGCCGACGCAGCCACCTATCTCGCGTCCATCTCCGCCGGCTTCGGCCCTCATACGGACGAGGAGTGGCTGGAACTCAGTCGTCCGATGGTCGTGCCGCACGAGGGCGGCTGGCGTCTGCACTACGACCCCAGCATTCGTGCCCCCATGGCGCAAAGCACGCCTGAGGCCGCACGGGCTGGGGAAGCGGCACTCTGGGCCTTGTATGACAGCATCGCCGCGCCGACGCTGGTGTTGCGCGGGGCGGATTCCGATATCTTGGCCCGACCCACAGCGCTCGCCATGACCGAGCGCGGCCCGAAAGCCAGCCTCATCGAACTGGCTGGGGTGGGGCACGCGGCGACACTCGTCCACGCCGACCAGATTGCGGCCGTCGACGCCTTTCTCAGCCGACACCTGGCAGCCCATGTTGCCTGACTTGTCCCTTGAGCCAGTGCCGCTGGGTACGCCTGGCTCACGTGTCGCTGACGCGGCCCCCGAGCTGCAAACCAAAGCGCGGGCGTTCGCATCGGCCTTGCTGGGTGGCGTGGAGATGGAAACCGGCGAGCCGGTCTTGCTGCATGCGGATGGCGCCTGCCGCATTCTGAGCGCCATCGGCGCCGACGCCCAGTCCCAAGCCGCCGCCTATCTCAGCCAGGCAGCCACGCAACTCGCCAAGCCCGAAGAGCAATTGACCAAGGCCTTCGGCCGCGAACTCGCCGTGCTGGCGATGGAAAACCGCAAACTGGTCGATGTGTTCCGCGTCGCCCGTGGCGTGTCGGAGCAGGAAACCGCGCAAGAGGCGGCGCATCACCAGGAGTTGATGCGCCGCCTCTTGCTCGCTTTCTCGCAGGACTTGCGCGTGGTCATGCTGCGCCTGGCGTCTCGCTTGCAATCGCTGCGCTACTACGCCGGTTGTGATCGACAGCCGACCACCGAATTCACCCAGGAGTCCCTGGAGGTCTATGCGCCGCTGGCCAACCGGCTGGGTCTGTGGTCGCTCAAGTGGGAAATTGAAGACCTCGCTTTTCGCTTCGCCCAGCCGCAGGCTTATGCCCGCATTGCGCGCTGGCTCGAACAACATGGGGCACAGCGCGAAGCCCTCATCGCCGAAGCGGGGCAGCAATTGCGCCTCGCGCTGGCCGAACAGGGCCACCGTGCCCAGATCAGCGGGCGCAGCAAACACATCTACAGCATCTGGCGCAAGATGCAAGGCAAGTCGCTCGGGATCGATGAGGTGATGGATCTGCTTGCGCTTCGCGTCATCGTGCCATCGGTCGATGCCTGCTATGCCGCGCTCAGCACGGTGCACTCGCTCTGGACACCGGTCGACACCGAGTACGACGACTACATCGCCAAACCCAAACCCAACGGCTACCAATCGCTGCACACCGTGGTTCATGGCCCTGGAAACGTGCCCATCGAAATCCAGATCCGTACCCAGGAGATGCACGACCATGCCGAGCAAGGGTTTGCCGCGCACTGGGCCTACAAGGAAGCTGGCGTGCAGGGCTATCGAGGTGTTTTGGCCGCCTCGGAATACGACGCCAAGATTGCCTTGGCGCGTCAACTGCTATCGCTGCAGCGGGAACTGGTTGAGCGCGGAATGCCAGTGCACACAGATCCATTGAGCAGCAGCGCCGCCAAGTTGTTCGACGACCGCATCTACGTGCTCACGCCCCAGGCCCGCATCGTCGAACTGGCCAGCGGCTCAACCCCGGTGGACTTCGCCTACGCCGTGCACACCGACATGGGGCACCGCTGCCGCGGTGCTCGCGTGGATGGTGCGCTCGTCCCTTTGACCACGCCCTTGCGCAGCGGGCAGACGGTGGATATTGTCGTCGCCAAACAAGGCGGCCCGTCACGTGACTGGCTCAACCCCGAACTCGGTTTTCTGCAAACCCAGCGTGCGCGAGCCAAGGTGCGTGCCTGGTTCAACGCCCAGGTCATCGAGCAAACGTTGACCAGCGGCCGTGCGCAGGTCGAAAAGCTGCTGCAGCGCGAGGGCAAGACCGGCGTGAACTTGCAGGAACTGGCCGCCGGACTCGGATTTCGTAGCCCCGAACAACTGTTCGAGCGCGTGGGTAGCGATGCCTTGTCCCTGCGTCAGATTGAAACCCATCTGCGCGGACAGGACGCAAGCCATCCGACCGAAGCCGACATCGACCTTCCGCTCAAGCCACCCAAGCCCCAGCAACATGCGGGCGTGCTGGTGGTCGGCGTCGATGCCTTGCTCACGCAACTCGCCAAATGCTGCAAACCAGCCCCGCCCGATGCCATTTGCGGCTTCGTCACCCGCGGGCGCGGCGTCTCGGTGCATCGGGTCGATTGCCCGAATGCACGCAACCTCACCCGCCAGCATCCTGAGCGCGTCATTCCCGTCACCTGGGGCGTGCGCAGCAATGCCGTCTATCCAGTCGACCTGATCGTCGAGGCCTCGGATCGGCAGGGCCTGCTGCGCGACATTTCCGAAGTGTTTTCGAAAGAAAAAATCAACGTCATCGGTGTGCAGACCCAGAGCCGCGGCGATGTTGCGCACATGTTGTTCACCGTGGAGCTGCTTGGACTGGAGGGTTTGCAACATGCCCTGGGCATGCTGCGCGACGTCAAAGGCGTGCGCAGAGCGGCACGACGTTGAGGCAGCTCATGCTAAGATTTTAGGTTCCCAGGCGGTTAGCTCAGATGGTTAGAGCGCTTGCTTGACATGCAAGAGGTCGTTGGTTCGATTCCAATACCGCCTACCAGTCTTTCTGCGAGCTTCCCCGCGAACTTGCGCACACACAATAACTGCGACACCATGGTTATGACACCGCGAACTTGCCCCAAGCCTTGAACAACAGGGTTAGGTTCGCGCGGCTCCTTCCAGGGGCTACTGAAAGTGCGGCTTGACCGCACTTTTTCATTTCCAGAGTCACACGCCATGCCTCAAATCACGCTTCCCGACGGCTCTGTTCGTCACTTCGATGGTGACGTCACGCTCGCGCAAATCGCTGCTTCCATTGGTCCGGGGCTAGCCAAAGCGGCGCTCGCAGGCAAGGTTGACGGCCGTCTTGTCGACTTGAGCCACACCCTCAGCCACGACGCACAAGTGGCCATCGTCACCGACAAGGACGCGGAAGGGCTGGACATTATTCGCCATTCCACAGCCCATTTGCTGGCCTATGCGGTGAAGGAATTGTTCCCGCAAGCCCAGGTCACCATCGGCCCGGTGATCGAAAACGGCTTCTATTACGACTTTGCCTACAAGCGGCCATTCACCCCGGAAGACCTGGTGGCGATTGAAGCCAAGATGGTTTCCCTTGCCGCGCAGGACGAGCCCGTGTCGCGTCGGGTTTTGCCGCGTGACGAGGCCGTCGCTTTTTTCAAGGACCAGGGCGAGATCTACAAGGCTGAAATCATCGCCAGCATCCCCGCAGGCGAAGATGTCTCGCTCTACACCGAAGGCCGGTTCACCGACCTTTGCCGCGGCCCGCATGTCCCTTCCACCGGCAAGCTCAAGGTGTTCAAGCTGATGAAGCTTGCCGGCGCCTACTGGCGTGGCGACCACCGCAATGAGCAGTTGCAGCGCATTTACGGTACGGCCTGGACCCGCAAGGAAGACCAGGCCGCCTACCTGCAGCGATTGGAAGAAGCCGAGAAGCGCGACCACCGTCGCCTGGGCAAAGAACTCGACCTGTTCCACTTCCAGGATGAAGCGCCGGGCCTCGCCTTTTGGCATCCCAAGGGCTGGGCGCTGTGGCAGGCGGTCGAGCAGTACATGCGCCAGGTCTACCGTGACAGCGGCTACCAGGAAGTTCGCTGCCCCCAGGTGCTGGATGTGAGCTTATGGAAGCGGTCCGGTCACTGGGACAACTACGCCGAGAACATGTTCTTCACCGAGTCGGAAAAGCGCGAGTACGCGCTCAAGCCGATGAACTGCCCTGGCCATGTGCAAGTCTTCAACACGGGCTTGCGCAGCTATCGCGACTTGCCGCTGCGCTACGGCGAGTTCGGTGCCTGCCACCGGAACGAACCATCGGGCGCGCTGCACGGCCTGCTGCGGGTGCGCGGTTTCACCCAGGACGATGGGCACATTTTCTGTACCGAAGATCAGATCGAATCCGAAGTCACCGCTTTTCACCGGCAGGCCATGAAGGTCTACAGTGATTTCGGTTTCACCGAGATCGGCCTGAAAATTGCCCTGCGACCCGAAAAACGCATTGGCGACGATGCGGTCTGGGACAAGGCAGAAACTGCGCTACGCGCGGCGCTCAAGGCTTGCGGTGTGCGTTGGACCGAGCTGCCGGGCGAGGGCGCCTTCTACGGCCCCAAGATCGAATACCACATGAAGGATTCGATCGGCCGCGCCTGGCAGGTTGGCACCATGCAGGTTGATTTCATGATGCCCGAGCGTCTCGACGCGAGCTATGTCGACGAGCATTCGGCCCGCGTGCGGCCCGTCATGCTGCATCGTGCCATCGTCGGTTCGATGGAGCGTTTCATCGGCGTGTTGATCGAGCACCATGCCGGAGCCTTGCCACTTTGGCTCGCGCCGGTGCAGGCCATGGTGCTCAATATCACCGACGATTCCGCCGCCTACGCAGCCGAAGTGACACAAGCGCTGAAAAAACAAGGCCTTAGAGTTGCGTCCGATTTGCGCAACGAAAAAATCACCTATAAAATTAGGGAACACTCGTTGCAAAAAATTCCTTATCTGCTCGTGGTCGGTGATAAGGAGCGCGCATCCCAGGCTGTTGCAGTGCGGGCGCGTGGCAACAAAGACCTGGGTGTGCTTCCCCTGTCCGAGTTTTCCCAAAGAATGCTCCAGGAACTGGCTGATTTGCAATAGCCGGGGTGCACAGTTGTTCTCAGCATTGAAAGGTTGAACCATCGCTACTGTACAGAGCCGTAATGCCCCGGAAAAAAGGGCCCACCGCCTCAATCGTGAAATCACCGTCCCGGAAGTTCGCCTGACCGGCGAGGAAAACGAGGCCCTAGGCATCGTCTCCATCACCGAGGCGCTGCGCATGGCTGAAGAGCACGGCGTCGATCTGGTCGAGATCGCACCGACGGCCGTGCCCCCGGTCTGCCGCTTGATGGATTACGGCAAGTTCAAGTATCAGGAACAGAAAAAAACACACGAAGCCAAGCTCAAGCAAAAGCAAATCCAGATCAAGGAAGTCAAGTTCCGACCGGCTACTGATGAAGGCGATTACCTGATTAAAATCAGGAACTTGAAGCGGTTTCTTGATGATGGGGATAAAGCCAAGGTTTCCTTGCGTTTTCGCGGCCGCGAAATCACCCACCAAGACATTGGCATGCGTTTGCTGGAGCGTGTACGCGACGACCTCGAGCCGCATGGCCAGGTCGAGCAAATGCCCAGACTCGAAGGGCGGCAGATGATCATGGTGCTGTCGCCTCGCAAGAAAAAATAGCAGCTCAGCTGCTCGACATCCGATGCGCAGGCGCTGCCTGTGTGCGGTCCACAGCCAGATTCCCGGAGCATCGGGGCTGGCTGATTACAAGTGAGCGCAGGCTCAAGTGCTGCTTCGGCAGACGCCTGCGACCATGTCAACCTCAATGGAGCAATCAATGCCCAAGATGAAAACCAAGAAAAGCGCCGCCAAGCGCTTTCGTGTCCGCCCAGGCGGCACGGTCAAGCGTGGCCAGGCGTTCAAGCGTCACATCCTCACCAAGAAGACAACCAAGAACAAACGTCATCTTCGTGGCTCCACCGAAGTGCATGCGGCGAATATGGGCCATGTCGCCCAGATGATGCCGTTTGCTTGAGCTCCAGGGCTCTCGCGTTTTTTCTGATGAAGGAGTGATCAAATGCCTCGCGTCAAACGTGGTGTAACGGCTCGCGCCCGCCACAAAAAAGTTCTGGATCAGGCCAAGGGTTTCCGCGGCCGCCGTAAAAATGTCTTCCGCATCGCCAAGCAGGCGGTGATGAAGGCCGGCCAATACGCCTACCGTGACCGTCGTGCCAAGAAGCGTGTGTTCCGCGCGCTCTGGATTACGCGGATCAATGCGGCAGTGCGTGAGCGCGGCATGAGCTACAGCGTGTTCATGAACGGCATGAAAAAGGCCGCCATCGAAATCGACCGCAAAGTGCTGGCTGATATGGCTGTGCACGACTCGATCGCCTTCGGCAAGATCGTCGAACAGGTCAAGGCCCAGCTGGCCTGAGCCTGATTGCAGCAGCCCTGTGCTGCTCAACGACCGGATGTGCCCAGGGGCACGTCCGGCGTCCCGATTCCAAGGCCTGGTCAATCCGGGCCTTTTTTCTCGCCGCTTCGCAGCACAGTCGTAGTGCGTTCACACGAGTCTTCATGCCATGACGGAATTGCAAGATCTGGTGCATCGGGCCGAAACGGAGTTTGCGGCCATCTCGCACCCTGCCGAGTTGGAAAACGCCAAGGCGCGCTACCTTGGCAAAGCCGGGGCGATCACGGCCCTGATGAAAGATTTGTCGCAACTCTCGCCTGAACGCAAGCGTGAGCAAGGCGCAAGCATCAATCTGGCCAAACAGAGCATTGAATCTGCCTTGCAGCAACGGCGCGCGGCCCTCGCGGAATTGGAGTTGCACGCCAAGCTCGCAGCCGAAGCCATCGACGTCACCTTGCCGGGCCGTGGCCAGCATGGCGGTGGACTGCATCCGGTGGTGCGTTCCTGGATGCGGATCGAGGAGATCTTCAGTTCCATCGGCTTTGCCGTGGCCGAAGGCCCTGAAATCGAAGACGACTGGACCAACTTTACGGCGTTGAATTCGCCGCAGAACCATCCTGCCAGGTCGATGCAGGACACGTTCTATGTGGACGTGCAGGACGAACGCGGCCAGCCATTGCTGTTGCGCACGCACACCTCGCCGATGCAGGTCCGGCATGCGCGGGCGCATGTGCGGCGTTACGCAGCAGGTACAGGTGCAATGCCCGACATCAAGGTGATTGCTCCTGGGCGCACCTACCGCGTCGACAGTGACGCCACGCATTCGCCGATGTTTCACCAGTTTGAAGGCCTGTGGATTGGAGAGCGTGTTTCCCTGGCCGACCTCAAGGGCGTGTACACCAATTTCCTGCAGACGTTTTTCGAGCGCGATGACATCACGCTGCGGTTTCGGCCATCCTATTTCCCCTTCACCGAACCCTCGGCCGAAATCGACATGATGTTCGACAGCGGCCCGCTCAAAGGCCGCTGGCTGGAAATTTCCGGCGCTGGGCAGGTGCATCCCACGGTGGTGCGCAACTTCGGCCTGGATCCCGAGCAATACATCGGCTTCGCTTTCGGTTCCGGCATCGAGCGCCTGACCATGTTGCGTTATGGCGTGGGTGACCTGCGCCAGTTTTACAGTGGCGACTTGCGCTTTCTCGAGCAGTTCAACCCGGCTTGATGGCCCCTAGGCCGTTGCCTCGACCCGCCAACCTTTCTTCATCCCACCCCGACGAAACCTAGCCCATGCAAGTGCCCGAATCCTGGCTGCGACAGTTCTGCAATCCGGACCTGAGCAGCGAACAGATTGCCGACCGTTTGACCATGGCCGGCCTCGAGGTTGAAGACATGCAGGCCGCCGCACCCGCGTTCAGTGGCGTCGTGGTGGGCGAGGTGGTGAAGGTCGAACCCCATCCGAATGCAGACCGGCTGCGTGTCTGCCAAGTGCAAGTGGGACAAGCCGAGGCCTTGCAAATCGTCTGTGGCGCACCCAATGTGGCTTTGGGCATGAAGGCCCCCTGCGCCCTGCTGGGCGCCGTGCTGCCGCCATCTGCGGCGGATGGGAAGCCGCTGCAGATTACTGCGGCAACCATGCGCGGCGTGACCTCCCAGGGCATGTTGTGCTCGGCCAAGGAGCTGGGTTTGTCCTCCGATCACGCTGGCCTACTGGCCTTGCCGCAAGAGCTCAAAACCGGGCAGGGCTTGCGCCAGGCGCTGGACCTCGACGACTGCGTCTTCACCATCAAGCTCACGCCCAATTTGGGCCACTGTCTCAGCGTGTTGGGTGTGGCGCGCGAGCTGGCCGCAGTGACCGGAACTTCGTTGGTGCAACCCAGTTTTCCTCCCGTGATTCCGGCCCTGGATGAGGTCCTGCCGGTCCGCATCGAGGCAGCCGAACTCTGCGGTCGTTTTTCCGGCCGTGTGATCCGTGGCGTGAATGCGCAGGCCCCGACTCCTGCTTGGATGCGCCAGCGCCTGGAACGCGCCGGCCAGCGCAGCATTTCGGCACTGGTGGACATCTCCAACTACGTCATGCTGGAACTCGGCCGGCCCTCGCATGTGTTCGATCTCGACAAGATCGAAGGTGGGCTTGAGGTGCGTTGGGGCAGGGCGGGGGAGTCGCTCAAGCTGCTCAACGGGCAGACCGTGGAGGTGGATGCGCAAGTCGGTGTCATTGCCGCTGGACGCTGCATCGAGTCCCTCGCCGGGATCATGGGAGGTGACGCCACGGCCGTCAGCCTGGACACGCGCAATGTCTACGTCGAAGCGGCGTTCTGGTGGCCCGACGCCGTCCGTGGTCGTGCCCGCCGCTACAACTTTTCCACCGATGCCGGCATGCGCTTCGAGCGCGGGGTCGATGCCGCAACAACCACGCAGCACGCCGAGCACATCACCCGCCTCATCCTCGACATCTGCGGTGGGCAGCCGGGCCCGCTCGACGACCACATCCTGCAGTTGCCGGAACGCGAACCGGTGCGCATGCGCGCGGCACGTTGCGAGCGCATCATGGGCATGTCCATCGGCGTTGATCGCATGGCGGACGTTTTTACGCGTCTCGGTTTGCCATTCCAGCAAGAAGGATCTGGCGCTGACGTCGCGTTCCGCGTCACCCCGCCAAGCTACCGCTTCGATCTCGAGATTGAAGAAGACCTGATCGAGGAAGTCGCTCGCATTCATGGCTATGCCAACATTCCCACGGTTCCGCCCCTGGCTCAGGTCCGCATGCTGCCTGCCCCCGAAGGGCGGCGCAGTCAGCATGCGCTGCGCGAATTGCTCGCTGCCCGCGCGTACCAGGAAACCATCAATTTCAGCTTTGCCGAACCTGAGTGGGAAACCGATCTTGTCGGCAATTTCCAACCCATCCAACTGCTGAACCCCATCGCTGCGCAGGCCAGCGTCATGCGCAGCAGTCTGCTCGGCGGCTTGCTCCAGGCGCTGCGCCTGAACTTGAGCCACAAGGCGCGGCGTGTTCGACTGTTCGAACTGGGGCGCGTGTTCATGCGCGACACGCGCGCAGCAGATGCGGCGCAGCCTGCCGGCATTGCGCAGCCCATGCGTGTCGGCGGCCTGGCCTATGGCCCGGTCTGGCCCATGCAGTGGGCGCAGGCCGAACGCCTGGTGGATTTTTTCGACGTGAAGAACGACATTGAGCAGCTCTGTGCCGGCGCTGGTTTGTTGAGCTTCGAGCCATTGGTGCATCCGGCCTTGCATCCTGGTCGAAGCGCAGCGGTTTTACTCAATGGCCAAGCGGTCGGCATCCTCGGTGAGGTGCATCCCCGCTGGATGCAAAAGTACGCTTTGCCTCATGCTCCAGTGGTGTTCGAGCTGGATGCCATGGCCCTGCAATCGCAGGCCATGCCAACAATCCGCCCCGTGGCACGTGCACCAGCTATTTTGCGCGACTTGTCTTTCGTGATGGATCGAACCATTCCCGCGGCAAGGATCCTGCAAGTCGTGCGCGGGGCGCGTACATCGGATGCGCGTTGCGGTATCGTCCAGGATGTCGAGCTTTTCGATGTCTTTCTTCCCCAGCACGAGGAAGGCAAGACGCGCAAAAGCGTGGCACTGCGCCTGACGCTACAAGCTGCGGAGACCTTGACCGATATGCAAGCCGATGCCGCAAGTGAAGGTGTGATCGAGGCCATGCGACGGACTCTCGGTGCCAACCTGAGAAACTGACCGCGCCTACCGACGTTGAACATAGGGGAGCCACAGAACATGGAAAAACTCGTCACCACGCTACAGACGCCCAGCCTGACCAAGGCCGAGCTGTCCGAACTGCTGTACGAACGCATAGGTCTGAACAAGCGTGAGTCGAAAGACATGGTCGACGCATTCTTCGACCTCATTCGTGACGCACTGGCATCCGGACACGATGTGAAGCTTTCGAACTTCGGCAATTTCCAGTTGCGCGACAAGGCACAGCGTCCGGGGCGCAACCCGCGCACGGGGGAAATCATTCCCATCGACGCCAGGCGCGTCGTCACCTTTCACCCCAGTCAGAAATTCAAAGAACAACTGCAGAGTCAACTCAATGACGAAGCGTGATGACCAGGAGCGGGCTTCAGCCGGCCCTGGCGGGACGCGAAAATACACCGCCTGTAGCGTCCTATAGTCCGGTCATGTCTCAACGCACACGCATTGCTTTTTCTTCCTCACCATGACCGACTCTTCGGATTTGCCGCCCATCCCGTCCAAGCGCTACTTCACCATCGGTGAAGTCAGCGAATTGTGCGGCGTCAAGTCGCATGTCCTGCGCTACTGGGAACAGGAATTCAGCCAGCTGCGGCCGATGAAGCGCCGCGGCAATCGCCGCTATTACCAGCACCATGAGGTTCTCCTGATTCGCCGCATCCGCGAACTTCTCTACGACCAAGGCTTCACCATTCAGGGAGCACGGGCGCGGCTATCACAGGGCGAGGCTTCCCAGCACGACACCGAAGAGGCCGCGGGATCCACGGTTCACATGCCAATGGGCCGCAGATTTTCCGATAAACAAGATGCCGCATCGCCACTTCAGCGCTTGCCCATTGGCGAGCCCGCCGTTTGGCCTGCCACGATACAGGACGATCTACGCAGCCAATTGCAGGCATTGCGCGCGCTGTTGAGCCTCGAGTGATCTGCTATAGTCTTCGGCTTGGTCGACGGGGCGTAGCGCAGCCTGGTAGCGCACCTGCATGGGGTGCAGGGGGTCGGAGGTTCGAATCCTCTCGCCCCGACCAATCTTCACCAGCCGGTTGTGCATATCCTGCACAACCGGCTTTTTCATGGGCCTTCGCTGACGTGCACGAGGGCGAGGGGATCAGGAAATGCAGGGAGTGCGGAAGTGCGTTGGCCGTGCTTGGGTTGGCTCCTGCCTGCCAACATGGCGTCAACCCCAAAAAAGGTCATGCACCGTGAGCCATCCCATGCACCATGATATCGCCATCATCGGGGCCGGGGCTGCTGGCATGATGTGCGCCGCCGTGGCGGGGCAGCGGGGTCTGCGGGTGGTCCTCATCGAGCACGCGGCGCGCGTGGGCGAGAAGATCCGCATCTCGGGTGGCGGTCGCTGCAATTTCACCAATGCCCGGGCGGGACCGCAGCACTTCGTTTCCCGCCAACCCGGCTTCGCCCGCGACGTTCTGTCTCGCTACACCCCGCGCGACTTCGCGGCCCTCGTGCGCCGGTACCGCATTGCCCATCACGAAAAACACAAAGGCCAGTTGTTCTGCGATGGCAGCAGCCAGCAGATCATCGACATGCTGCGAGCCGAATGCGAACTCGGACGCGTGCAATGGCTGCAACCCTGCGGTGTGCGTGGCGTGGCACGCGAGGGCTCGGGTTTTCGACTCGAGACCGATCAAGGCCCGCTGCAGGCGCGGCGCGTGGTTGTGGCCACGGGTGGCTTGCCGGTGCCGAAGATCGGCGCCACCGACTACGGCCTGCGGCTGGCCAGGCAAATGGGTTTGCAGGTGGTGTCGCCACAACCCGCGCTTGTTCCCCTGGCCTTCGCTGCCGAACCCTGGAGGCCTTTTGCCGAGCTGGCTGGCGTGGCGCTTGAGGTGAGGGTGGCGTGCGGCGGACAGCATTTCGACGAGGACTTGCTGTTCACGCACCGTGGCCTGTCCGGCCCCGCCATCCTGCAGATCTCCAGTTTTTGGAACCCGGGCGACAGCTTGCGACTCGACCTGTCGCCGGGCAACGATCTGGGTGAAGCGCTGTGGCTTGCCAAACTGCAATCGCGCCAGTCGCTGCTCAACGCGCTGGGGCAATTTCTGCCGCGCCGCCTGGCGCAGACCTGGGTGGAGATGCAGCGGCTTCCGTCCGACCGACGCATCGCCGAACTGGCGGATGCCAAACTCAAGGCCCTTGGCGCTTCGCTTTGCGCATGGACGCTGCAGCCCACGGGTACCGAAGGGTGGCGCAAGGCCGAGGTCATGCGGGGTGGGGTGGACACGGCGGAGCTGCACCCCGCCACGCTCGAAGCCCACAAAGTTCCCGGGCTGCATTTCATCGGTGAAGTGGTCGATGTCACCGGCTGGCTGGGCGGCTACAACTTCCAGTGGGCCTGGGCCAGCGGCTACGCGGTGGGCATGTCGGTTTGATCGAAGGTGGTCGTGGCAACAGACGCAGCGGCGCTTTATGCTGCCTTGGACGAACTTCCGACTCAACGCTGCATCTCCGCTGTTTCATGGCCATGACCAAGCCCACGCATCCAACCATTTCCAGCCCCAGCCCTGTGATGCAGGAGCTGTTGCAACGCATTGCCCGCGCCGCACCGCCTGCCTTGTGGCGCCTGAGTGTCCAGCAGGCGAGGGCGGCGTACGAGGCAGCCTCCGGCGTGCTCGATATCGCCCCACCGCCACTTGCCGAGGTGATGGACCTGGACTGCCCTGCCCGTGATGGCGCTCGCTTGCCGGTGCGACGCTACTGCGCCAAGCTGGCTGGCACCACGGCGGACTTCAACACACCACCTGGCGCTTTGCTCTACCTGCACGGCGGTGGTTTCGTCATCGGCAGTGTGGCGACACACGACATCCTGTGCCGGCAACTGGCACTGCATTCCGGCTGTGCCGTGTTTTCATGCGACTACCGTCTGGCGCCTGAGCATTCCTTCCCGACAGCCGTGAACGACGCCTGGGACGCACTCGCATGGCTGCGCGAAAACGCGGCCATGCTGGGCGTGGATGCAGACCATATCGCCATCGGTGGCGACAGCGCGGGCGGCACCCTGGCCACCGTCTGCGCCATCCTGGCACGCGATGCGGCCTGGCCATTGGCGCTGCAGCTCCTGTTCTATCCAGGCACGGCGGGGTGGGCGCAGACCGCATCTGCCGCGCATTTCGCCCATGGCTTTCTGCTCGAAGCCGAATCCATCGACTGGTTCTTCAACCATTACCTACCCCGGCCCGAAGACCGTCACGACTGGCGTTTCGCCCCGCTGCTGGCGCCCGATCTGCATGGCGTGGCACCGGCCTGGATCGGCCTTGCCGGCTGCGACCCCCTGCATGATGAAGGCGTGCTCTACGCCGAGCGTCTGCGTCAGGCGGGTGTGCCCGTGGCGCTGCGCGAATGGCCCGGTGTCACGCACGACTTCATTCGCATGGGCCGCGCCCTGCCGCAGGCAGGCCAGGCCGTGCAGGAAGCTGCCGCTGCCTTGCGCCATGCCTGTCAGCCGCAAGCTTGAATGCCAGGGGCCTTGAGCCACGCTCTCCTTCCACGCCCGACACCCCGGCAATGTTTCCATCGCCTCGAACCATGATTCCCATGCAACGCGAGACCTACCGTTTTCTCCACCGCCTGCAGGTGCGCTGGGCCGAGGTGGACATGCAGCAAGTGGTGTTCAACGGCCATTACCTGCTGTACTTCGATACCGCCATGAGCGCCTTCTGGAAGGCCCTCGGCCTGCCGTATGCCCAGGGCCTGCAGGCCCTGGGTGGCGACCTGTATGTGAAAAAAGCCAGCCTCACCTATCACCGCCCGGCACGGCTCGACGACTGGATCGACATCGGGATCGGCCTGACCCGGCTGGGCCACAGCAGCTTCACCCTGCACACCGCCATGTTCGTGCAGGACCGTCTGCTGGTCAGTGGCGAAATGGTCTATGTCTTCACCACCAGCGGCGCGCAGGCCAAGTCGCAGACCTTGCCACCTGCGCTGCGCGAGCTGCTCGAAGCCCATGCGCGCGGCGAGCCCATGCTGCGCGTGCAACTCGGCGACTGGACCGAACTCGGTGAAGCCGCCGGCAGCGTGCGCACCGCCGTGTTCGTGCACGAGCAAGGCATTCCCGCCGAGATGGAATGGGACGAGCACGACGCCACATGTCGCCACGCCGTGGTGTTCAACCGTCTGGACATGCCCGTGGCTTGCGGGCGTTTGTTGCCGGACGGGCATATCGGCCGTGTGGCCGTGGTGCAGGCCATGCGCGGTGGCCAGGCCGGCAAACTGGTGATGCAAGCCCTCATGCAAGCAGCCCATGCGGCTGGCCACAGCCATGCGGAAATTTCGGCGCAGCAAGCGGTGACCGGCTTTTATCGCCGCCTGGGTTTCAGCAGCCTGGGTGAGCCCTATGCCGAAGCTGGCATTGCCCACATTCGCATGCGCGCTGCACTGGGTTGAGCACGGATTTTCAGCGCCTGCCTGGGCGGGGTTGGTGCCGCAATGCAGCTTGCGGCCTACGGTGCCGCGCGCCAGTTCCAGACAAAGTCCGGCGGGCTGGCGATGCCGGGTTGATGCTGCAGTTCACGCGCCAGCGCGCTGCCGTCGAAATCCAGCCGCAGCAGGGTCGAGCAGCGCGTGCCATAACCCGGCATGCGGATGAATGCAGCCGATAGCGCCCGCTCCCATTCCAGGCTGACGCCGGTCTGCGGCAAGGCGGCATCGGGGGCGATCTGCTCACGCTGCAAGGCCTGGGTCAGGACGCCGAACGACACTGGCCTTTCAGCATCCGCGACTTCCGCGCTCTCGGCCAGCGCAGCCTTCAAAGCCTGGACCTTGGGCCAGGGCGCGTCTCCAAGGCGGCGTTGGAGAGGCCGTGTAGACCCGGCGCCACGCTGCAGTTCTGCTGCGGGTGATTCGACAACCAGCGCATGGCACCCGACCGCATGTCACCCAGCAGCAGGTTGAACCCGGCGTAGGCCTGCGCGCTGGATTGAACGGCCTGGGCGAAGGCGGCTGGGGAACAGTCGGCCATGATGCTGCCATCCTGCGGATGCAGGCCGAGCAAATAGCGCAAGGGCAGCAGTCCGCGCGAGGGGGCTTCGGCGCGCTCCAGCGCCGGATCGCGCACATTCGTGACGGCGGCGAAACGTCCGCGACGTGTCAGCCCCAGCCAGATGCCGCCGCTGCGCAAGTCCTGGCCGCTGAGCACTTCGGTCGCCGGTGCGGCGTCGGGGCGCCACCAGCGCATCGGCAGGGTCGGGCGGTCCAGCCATTCGTCGCGGTTGGCGGCGAGCAGCAGGGTTCGCGGCCGCCCGGGTTGCCATGACCAGGCGATGAGGCACATCGCGGCCGCCCTCTCAATCTTGCGGGGGCAGGATATAGGGCAGTGTCGCGAGGCGCAGCGCCGGGCCGTCCGCCGTGCCAGCGTGCAGACTGCCGGGCTCGGTCGCCGCGGTGATTTTCAGCTCCGCCAAAGCTTCCCAGCCGGTCTCGGCCGGCGCGGCGTTCACCACCAAGCCGCAGGGCTGCGCGGGATCGGCACTGTGGACGATCTCGTCCCCCGGCGCCAGGGCCGTTGGGCTGAGCAGCCGGTAAGTGCGCCGCTTGATGGTGCCACGGTACTGCGTCCGCGCGACGATCTCCTGCCCCGGATAGCAACCCTTCTTGAAGTCGACCGCGCCCAGGGCTTCGTAATTCAGCATTTGCGGCACGAACTGCTGTGCCGTGGCGGCCGTGACATGACCGATGCCGGCACGAATCTCGCCGAGCGACCAGGCCTCGGTCGAACCGGCGGCCATGGTTGCGACCCACTGCGCGGCGGCGGATCGTCCTTCCGGCGATTCGGCCACCAGGAGCAGGCGTCGCAGGCCGGGCGCATCGGCCAGGCGCACCACGCACAGGCCCGCCTCCCGCAGCAGCGACCAGGGAGCGGCAGGACAGGGCAGTCCGGCAGGTGCCTCGCCCTGGGGCAGCAGCAAGCCGAACAGCGCACGCTCCGGGGTCACGTCGTCCAACTTGCATTGCAGGCGCAGGATGAACATGCGCAGGCGCTTGAGCGTGGCCTCGGCAAGGGTGGCGTCCAGCAACATGGCAATCGCGCCGTCGGCTTCCCTCCACAGCAAAAAATCAGCCAGCATGCGACCCTGGGGCGTGCACATCGCAGCCATGCGCGCCGTTTTCTCGGGCCAGTTTTGCACGCTCTGGGTGAGCTGGGCTTGCAGCAGATCGGCAGCTTGCGGGCCATGGGCTCGCAGCATGGCCAGATGGGGCAGGGGGGTGATGGTGGATGGCATTCGGGGAGCGTCGGGTTATGGGCGCAAAGCCAAGGTGGCGGTTATGAAGCAGGGTATGGCACGAGCCGGTTACGCGGCAGTCGGGCGCGGTACAGTGCATCGTTTCTTCAGGCACTTTCAGCGAAGTGCTGGGCTAGTATAGAAAGCTGTCCACCTTGCGCTTGCCCCAGGGTTTCATGCTGCCCAGCTGCCGGCTCCAACCAGCGTGCCAGCGCTGGAGCGGCGTTTCCATGTGTTCATGAGTGAGCCCGTCTTTGAAGACCCGCTGGCCTGTTCGTTTGTTCCTGCTCGGCTTGACCGCAGGCCTCCTGGCCTTTGCCCTGTTCGCTTACTGGGCGCTGGCACCGATGCGGCTGAGCGCAACGCCGCTGGACTTCTCCGTCAAGCCCGGCAGCACGGCGCGTGCGGCCGCCGCGCAAATTCGAACCCAGGGCGCCGATCTCTCGCCGCGCCTGTTCTATTGGCTGGCGCGGCTGAGTGGGCAGGGCACGCAACTCAAGGCCGGCAGCTATGAAATCGAGCAGGGCACGAGCCCTTGGCAACTGCTGCAGAAAATGGCGCGTGGCGACCAATCCTTGCTGGCCGTGACCGTGCCCGAAGGCTGGACCTTCGCCCAATTTCTGCAGGAACTCAACCTGGCCCCGGGGCTCGATCACGATGCCGCCGGGCTGAGTGATGCGCAAATCATGCAACGCATCGGCGCTCCGCCGAATATGCCGCCCGAAGGCTGGTTTTTCCCCGATACCTATTTGTACGCTCGCAATTCTTCGGAACTCACCGTCCTCAAGCGCGCCTACCACGCCATGCAGCGCCAATTGACCAGCGCTTGGGATGCGCGCGAACCCGGCTTGCCGCTGCAAACCCCGTACCAGGCGCTGATCCTGGCTTCGGTCGTGGAGAAGGAAACCGGAAGCCCGAGCGACCGCAGCAAAATTGCCGGTGTCTTCATCAATCGCCTGCGCAATGGCATGCCGCTGCAAAGCGATCCCACCGTGATTTACGCCCTGGGCACGCGCTATACCGGGGCGCTCACGCGTAAAAATCTGCAGACCGACTCGCCGTTCAACACCTATGTGCATGCCGGCCTCCCGCCCACGCCCATCGCCCTGCCCGGGGACGCTGCGCTGCAGGCCGTGCTGCATCCGGCTGCCACCCGGGCCTTGTATTTCGTCGCGCGTGGCGATGGCAGCAGCGCGTTTTCCGATACTTTGGCCGAGCACAATGCGGCGGTCGACCGTTACATCCTCAAGAGATCTCCGTGAAACCAACTTCGCACCAAGGCCTGTTCATCACGCTGGAGGGCATCGACGGCGCCGGCAAGACCACCCAGTTCGAAGCCGTTGTCGCCACTTTGCGCGCTGCGGGCCGACATGTGACGGCCACGCGTGAGCCGGGCGGCACACCGCTGGGCGAGCGCATCCGCGAGATTTTGCTGGCCGAGCCCATGACCACCACCACCGAAGCGCTGTTGATGTTCGCCGCACGCCAGGAGCATGTGCTGCGGGTGATCGAACCGGCCTTGCTGCAAGGGCACGATGTCGTCTGCGACCGCTTCACCGATGCCACGCTGGCGTACCAGGGCGCCGGCAAGGGTATCCCGCAAGATCGCTTGCAAACCCTGGCGCGCTGGGTCCACCCCGGTTTGAAGCCGGATTTCACCCTCCTCATCGACGTGCCCGCCGAGGTGGCCGCACGCCGCTTGCAAACGCAGCAGCGCCAGCCGGACCGCTTCGAGCGCGAACCGCTCGAATTTTTCGCTCGTGTGCGTCAGCAGTATCTCCATCTTGCCGCTTCAGAACCCGCACGTTGGGTTGTGATCGACGGCACGCAGGGCTTGGATCAGGTGCGTCAGGACGTGATCCAAAACCTGAAGAAAAAATTGCAACTCCATGATTGATATGCAGGATTTTCCGGCACTTCTCTTGCATGGAGCCACTGGCATCGGTGTTTGGGATGCGCTCGACAGCACAGCCGCAACGCTGCTGTGTGAAAGCCCGATGCCGGCGAAAGCCACTAGCCCCATACCCTTGCCCGGCTTTGCACACCAGGCCTGCGGCCAATGCCCGGCATGCCGCTTGCGCCAAGCCGGTACCCACCCGGACCTCAAGCGGCTGCTGCCCGAGGCCTTGGCCCTGGAACTGGGCATGGGGCAGGCGGCCGACACGGAAGAGGCAACGAGTGCCGAGAAGCGCAACCCCAGCAAGGACATCAGCATCGACGCGGTACGCAGTTTGGTGGACTGGTCGCACACCACCAGCCACCGCGGCGGTTTCAAGGTGGCTGTGGTCTATCCGCTCGATGCCATGGGCGCGCCCGCGGCCAATTCACTTCTTAAAACACTGGAAGAACCACCTCCAAGCCTCTATTTTCTAACGGGAACTCATCGACTCGACAGAGTCCTGCCCACCTTGCGCAGCCGCTGCCAGCTCCAGGCCATGCCCAGGCCCCAGGCAGTGGATGCATTGCGCGCATTGCAGGCGCGGGAGATCGCGCAACCCGAGCAGGTCGCCCATTGGTGTCATCACGCCGTGTATGAACCCGAACCCGCGAGCGGAATGGACTGGGCGCGCAGCCTGTTGCAAACCGTGACTGCGGGGCAGGGGGCCAGCGCAGCCAGCGCGGCAGGTTCCACGCCACAGATGCCGGTCGCCGTGGCCGCACTGCAAAAACTCTGCGTCGACATGATGCGCACCCAGTTCCGCCAACAACCCCTGTATTTACCGGCTGACCAATCGGTGCTGGGACGCTTGGCGAGCATCGCCTCTGCGCCTCGTCTTCTGGCTTTCTGGCAGCGACTCGGCGATTACAGCCGCACCGCCACCTTTCCCCTCCATGCGAATCTCACGGCGGAAGCCCTGATCCTAGAATTCAAACAACTGTTCACTCGGAGCGCGCACTGATATGGCCACACCCAATGCAGCCGCCCCACCTGGGGCCTCCACCGCCCGCCCCAGCGTGATCCAACTTGCGATCAAGGAAAAACCCGCGCTGTACGCCGCCTTCATTCCGTTTTTGACCGAAGGCGGCATCTTCATTCCGACGACGCGGGAATATCGCCTGGGTGACGACGTTTATCTGCTGCTGACCATCATGGACAATCCCCAGCGCTTCCCGGTGGCCGGGAAAGTCGCATGGATCACACCGGCCAATGCGGCGGGTAACAAGACCCAAGGAATCGGTGTGCGTTTTCCAGCCGACGAAAAAGCCCGGCAATTGCGCCAGGTGATTGAAGAAATCCTCGGTCCCACGGCCGAAATCGCCAGCCGCGCGACCCATACCCTATAAAGCTGCAACGGCTCGACCCGCGAGCAGCGCCGCACCCAGCATGGCCCTGACCGATTCCCACTGCCACCTCAATTTTCCCGGCCTGCGCGAACAGATGGACAGCGTGCTTGCCGCCATGCGCGACAACGGCGTGACGCGAGCCATGAATATCTGCACCCAGATCGAGGAATTCGACGACGTGCTGGCCTGCGCCGTGAAGCACCCGCACATCTGGGCCACCGTTGGCGTCCACCCCGACCAGGAGGGGCTGACCGAGCCATCGGCCGCGCAACTGGCCTTGTTGGCCAGCCATCCCCGCGTCCTCGCCTTGGGCGAAACCGGACTCGACTACTACCGACTCGACGGTCGCAGCGTGGCCGATATGGAATGGCAGCGCGACCGCTTTCGTGCCCATATCGACGCAGCGCGCCAAGCGCAAAAACCGCTGGTCATCCACACCCGATCGTCGGCCGACGACACGCTGGCCATCTTGAAAGAGCAGGGCGCCGAGGGTGTCGGCGGGGTGTTCCACTGCTTCACCGAGAGCTGGGACGTTGCCCGCCAGGCGCTCGACTTGGGTTTCTACATCTCACTCTCCGGCATCTTGACATTCAAGAATGCCAAAGAGTTGCAAGAGGTTGCGAAGAAATTACCTGAAGATCGTATTCTGGTCGAGACCGATAGCCCCTATCTCGCCCCCACGCCTTACCGTGGCAAAACCAACCAACCGGCTTACACCCGCTTCGTCGCGCGTTGCCTTGCCGAATTGCGCCAATGTGCTGAAGACGAGGTTGAAGATTTCACGGAGCAGAATTTCAACCGTCTTTTCATGCCTGAAAGTACATTCAACACTTCTCATGCATAACATGAACAGAAGCTTTTATACCATTGTTTTAGCAGCATTATTGAGTTTTTTTCTTGGATTGGCTCAAGCTGGTTCGTTCACCGATTTTTTTCGCGCCGTTGATGTGGATGATGTCGGCGCCGTTCAGTCTCTGCTTGCCCAGGGTTTTGACCCCAATGCGGTGAATGTCAAGGGTGATTCAGCTTTGTACCTGGCCCTGCGCGACAAGTCGTTGAAGGTTGCCAAGTTATTGATTGAGCAGCCGAAAATCAATCTGGACCAACTCAACCCAAGCGATGAAAACGCCTTGATGATCGCCAGCCTGCTCGGTGATGAAAGCTTGGTCCGACTCATGGTCGAGCGCGGCGCGGAAATCAACAAGCCGGGTTGGACGCCACTGGCCTACGCGGCGACGAACGGGCATACCCAGATCGTCAAATACCTGCTCGACCATTCAGCCTCCATCGACGCCGCAGCCCCCAACGGCACGACGCCTCTGATGATGGCCGCCTATTTTGGTCACAGTGCCACCGTCAAACTGCTGCTGGACGAAGGTGCCGACGCTAGCTTGAAGAACCAGATGGGTTTTACCGCCCTGGATCTGGCCCAGCAGCGTGACCACAAAGACACGGCGAATTTGCTTGCCAGCTATCAACCTGAAGAGCCCAAAGACTCCAAAGAGCCAGTTCGGGCCCATTGGTAAGGCGCTAACGACTGCCGTTTATACGGAGCATATTGGCATTATGTTAAATAAGCGACGATCATCAAGCTGCTGCACTGACAGTTCGAAGATCGCATCGCCCTCCTTGGCCCAGCGCGAGTGGATCCCATGCACGGTGGCCGTGGACCAACCCAGCAACTGGGCAATCTGCGCCGCTTTGCTGGCTGGTACTCGGCATGTGTCTCCGCTCGTTCGTCGAGCAGGGCCAGATCGTGTCGAGGAGGCGCGAACCGCAACGGCGTGCGCCGCTGCGGTGTCGGATCAGCAGTTGCGTCCGGTCAGCGCACCTTGCCGGTTTTCCACGCATTCAGCAGCGTGGCGTAGGCGATGGTCTCGCCCTTCGGCTTCTCGTTGGCCAGCTTCTTCCACGGCGCGTGCTTGTCGCTCAGCCACTTGGCGGGGTCGCTCTTGAGATTGAGCTTGGGTGCGCAATGCGCCATGCCGGCGCGCTGCAGGCGCCCCATCACGTCGTCCATCTCGGTGGCCAGGTTGTCCATCGCCTGCTGCGGCGTCTTCTCGCCGGTCACGGCCACGGCGACGTTCTTCCACCACAGCTGCGCCAGCTTGGGGTAGTCGGGGACGTTGTTGCCGGTCGGCGTCCAGGCCACGCGCGCCGGGCTGCGGTAGAACTCGACCAGGCCGCCGAGCTTGGGTGCCAGGTCGGTCATCGCCTTGGACTGGATGTCGGACTGGCGAATCGGCGTCAGTCCGACGATGGTTTTCTTCAGCGAGGTGGTCTTGGCGGTCACGAACTGCGCGTACAGCCAGGCCGCAGCCGTCCGGTTGGCGTCGTGGTTGGCGAAGAAGGTCCACGAGCCCACGTCCTGGTAGCCGTTTTGCATGCCCGGCTTCCAGTACGGACCGTTCGGGCCGGGGGCCATGCGCCATTTCGGTGTGCCGTCGGCGTTGACCACCGGCAGGCCGGGCTTGGTCATGTCTGCAGTGAAGGCCGTGTACCAGAAGATCTGCTGTGCGATCTGGCCTTGTGCAGGCACCGGACCGGCTTCGCCGAAGGTCATGCCGATCGCTTCCTTCGGCGCGTACTTCTTCATCCAGTCGACATACTTGGTGAGCGCGTAGACGGCGGCCGGCGAGTTGGTGGCACCGCCGCGCGACACTGAACCGCCCCGGTTTTTGAGGAGGCTCCAACCTTGAAGAGAATGGAGCCATGAACAAGTCAAACAAGTTTTCCCCTGAAGTCCGCGAGCGCGCCGTGCGGATGGTGCAGGAGCACCGCG
>NZ_JBTRXV010000018.1:0-54161 GCF_054608695.1 Thiomonas sp. | reverse complement strand
TTCCACGCTTCCTCCCCACGCTCGGTCGCCCTCACGCAGTTGCGCTTCGCTTCACTCGCCATGACCAGCTTGTGGCGGGACTTGCACCCGCAGGAGTGCGCCCGTGCCGGGCGCACACGAAAAAACGCCCCGAACCATTGCTGGTGCGGGGCGTTTGTTATTCCAGATCACCCCGCATGAACGGGGCAATCATGCGGCTATTTCACGAGCCCAATGTGGCCGGGTTGGCGACATTGGGCAAGGCTTTGCAGCCACTCCCCGAGACTCAGAAAGCCTCGATCAGCGCATCAAACTTCGCTTCGCTTGCCTCGTTCCACGCCCCCTTTGCATGGGACGGTTTGTAAAGCAGCGCGCGGCCTTCTGCGCTTGCGCGCAGTTTCCAGAACTTGGCCTGGGCGCGCTCGATCGCGAAATCCAGATCCGCCGGATCCCGAGCCTCGATTTCCATCAGATCCCAGCCTTGACGCTGATCTTCTGGATGCCCGCCGTTGCGGATGACGCAAATATCCGCCGACCTGACAAGGGCCAGGTCGATGCTGATGACGCGGCTGTCCTTATACCCGAATTGCTCGATAACACGGAAACCCGCTTCGATTTCGCGCTTGAGCGCATCTTCCTTGGCGGTAGGGCCCGGAGTGGGCTTGGTGATGGGTAATGCATGGGATGCCGGCACATCGCCGGGCACCAATTCTTGATGGGGCATGGTGATGGGCCTTTCGCCTTGAGGCGGATTACGAAAATCGTCCGGTCGATCATCGCGCAATATTGGCGCGTATCAGATTGAAAACATCCGCGAACGGACGATGTTTCGATTTTGTTCAGCCCTGCTATTCGCCCAAAATGAAACTCCCCAGCCTGGCGTTGCAGGCTTGGTGATTGGGCAAACAGCACGATCAAGCTCGATGCCTCGCCACTGGCGAGAGGCACAAAATTCCGCGACGGAACACCTCGCCATCTCGTAAGTGTTTGATTCCACAGGAAACAGCCCCGCGAAAGGTCACGGTTTTGCGCAAAGGTCACAATTTTCTGCGCTCCAAATCTGAATGCGATACTGGCCCTTCCTACGCGCTTGGCATCGGTCTGGCGCAAATGACCTCTGCTGGCGCGTTGGGCGCAGCCCTCGGCCTGTCCTTTGGCCACGACGATCTTGGCTATCTGGCGTGTCTGGCCGTCGGCGGGTTTTTCCTGTTGCTCGTAGCATCAGCGCCGAATGAGCGGCGACTCTCAGGCCTGGGATGGGCGTTGCTCATCGGCCTGTGCTTTGGGTTGGGCGAGTTTTTTGCCGGGTTGTGGTGGTTCCCAACCAGCATCGCCCGCGAATGGCCGCAGTTGTCCGTGGCGCCTGAGTATCTGTTGCTCATCTATCTGGCGAGTTTCCACGCGCTCACCGGGGTGTTGTTCTGGGTTTTCTCGCGACCGATCCGACGCGCAAGGCCTGGTGCTGCATGGTTCGCTACCCTGTCCTTCGCATTTGCTTTTGCCTGCACATGGGCGATTCCTGAGATCGCCCGCGGGACCACGATGACGGGCCTGCCCCTGTTGTCCCTGGGGTACGAGATGGTTGGCACCGCGTTCTTCGGCTATGCCCCGATCGTCGGGCTGTATGGCGTCGAGTTCG
This sequence comes from Thiomonas sp., assembly GCF_054608695.1. Taxonomy (NCBI): domain Bacteria; kingdom Pseudomonadati; phylum Pseudomonadota; class Betaproteobacteria; order Burkholderiales; genus Thiomonas; species Thiomonas sp. The sequence continues at coordinate 52,543 of NZ_JBTRXV010000018.1, read as the reverse complement.
CGGCAGCTTTTGCTTCGGCGTTATTGGGCGCGCTGGTCTTTGCAAGAAGTTGGCGCGTGGCGGCCATCCTTGCGCTGGTTCTGATGGTTGACTTGGCTGGCGGCGAACTGGCTGGATCCGTGCGCTGGACCCATCCAGCCGGAGAACCGATCCGCGTTGCCGCCATCCAGGACGGCATTGGCATGTCAGCCAAGTATTCAAATGTTGGCCAGACGGATGCCATCCAGCGCTACACCGCATGGGCTGGGGCGTTCAAGGACACGCTGATTGTCGGGTCGGAGACGGCCATTCCCATGCCCATGAACAGGGCACCCCGCCAACTTTTGCGCGCCCTGCGTCTTCGCCTCGCCGCACATGGGAACGTTGCCCTGCTCGGAGCCAAAATGCCGTTGCCGGGACGCAGCGCCGTCTGGACCAATAGTGTCATCGCTTTCGGCTCGCCGGCTCCCTATCGTTACGACAAGCGCCACCTGATCCCATTCGGTGAATACACGCCTCGGGGCATGCTCGCGCAGTGGCTCGGGTCATGGGTCGGCATGACAGGGGCATCTTCGCTACGACCAGGCTCTACGACGCAAGCCAATTTTGACGACCGCGGCGCAGGAGTGATCCCGACCATCTGCTTCGAGAATCTGTTCCCGGGCCTGGTGGTTTCGTCGCTTCACGACAACCGCAAACCGCACGTCCCCGATGCGCCGAAAACTCAAAAATTCATGCATTTGAGGTTGTTTTCGCGCTTGCGTCGGCGCTCGGAGGGCGTGAAATGGTGATCAGAAGACTGAAACGAATTCGTTCAGTCACACGACTACTCAATACTCACATCCACTCCCATCTCATGAGCCTCATCACCCAAGCCTTTGTGGCCGAAAAGTATGGCCTGCGCCTCGACATGGACGCTTTGTCGGAATTGCTCGGCCTATCGAAAGGATCGCTATACAACCAGCTCAGTGCAGGAACGTGCGCGGTCAAGACCTATCTTGATGGTGGCCGCCGCTTTGCAGACTATCGCGACGTTGCCGCCCATCTGGATCAGTGTCACCAGGCTGCCGTTTGACTATGTCCTTGATTGTCAGATCTTCAGGACGCAGGTTCGTATATCTCTTGAGATTGCGCCAATCCTTATGCCCGGTGACCAAGGCCACCTGTGCAATTGAGTAGCCATCTTCGAACAAGCTGGATGTGCCCTCATGCCGAAGATCGTGGAAATGCAAATCTGGAATTGAAAGTGCCTTGCACGCCGAAGTGAAATACTTGCTCAAGGTCTGCGGATGGATCGGAAAAATGCGCCCGTCCTCGCTCAACGGTTGGCTGGTAGCAAGCTCCCATGCGCCACGAATCAAAGGCACTCTCTCCAAAGTCTTTCCAAGACGTGGGTGCTTGCGCATAACACGGGCGATCTTGGTTGATGGTTCTAGGTCGCTAAGTTTGAGATCGCAGACTTCACCGCGTCGCATTGCCGTGATAGCAGCAAATTTAACGGCGTCGGCATAACCCTCTCCGTGCTGAGTCTCGAAATAGGCGAGGAGACGCTCAAGTTCGTCATCTGTAGGCCTGCGCTCCCGCTTCCCCCCGCCGCCAATCAGCCGCAAATAAAGCAGGAGTGGGCGGGCGGCGCCAACAATATCCAGGGGGGCAATCTTCAGTGCAGTTCCGCCGAAACGCAAGACTGTCCCGAGTTTTGATATGTCCATATTGATGGTGTACGGTCCTGCGCCCTCTTCCTTCCGCATTTGCGCGTAGGCCACGATGCGCTCGGGAGTTGCCTGGCCGATCAATACATCTCCCAAGCCACGTTCGAGGGCCTTGAGCATGTAATGCTCATTTGTTGAGTCTGAGATCGGGCGACCATTCGCGCGCAGCTTCTTATATGTTGCGATCACGTCACCGATGGTCATCTTGTCGTGCTCGACAGGCGATGCTGCTCCAGCATCCATCGCAACCTCAGTTTTTCGTATCCAGATCTGTGCCTCTGCCTTCGTCGCGAACGTCTTACACTGGGCTCGGTAGCCCTTGCGCCGCACTTCGGCACGCCATCGCCCTTGCCGATTCGTAATCGTCCCCATGTCACACCTCTGTCGCACTCGTGTCGCAGTGCTGCCATGATAAGGGGTTAAACTGAATGGGAGACTCGTGAGTCTGTAGATAGGGAAGCAAGGCTACACTGCCCCCACCGCTCGCCGTAGTTCAATGGATAGAACGGGCCCCTCCTAAGGGCCAGATGTGGGTTCGATTCCCGCCGGCGAGACCATGCTCGAGCCAAGCACCCAGGCTCCAGGGGAGCCGCACGATCAAACCCCCACTTGCCCCGGAATCGGCGGCACGTCGATGCGCACGTCCCCGCATTGCGCACGATGCCGCAGTGCATGATCCATCAGCACGATGGCCAGTAGTGCTTCGGCGATGGGCGTGGCGCGTATGCCCACGCAAGGGTCGTGGCGGCCGAAGGTTTCCACCACGGTAGGCTGGCCCGCGCGGTCGATGGAGCGACGCGGCAAACGAATGCTGGAGGTGGGTTTGATGGCGATCGACACCATCACCGGCTGGCCGCTGCTGATGCCACCCAGCACGCCGCCGGCGTTGTTGCCGACGAAGCCTTGCGGCGTGAGTTCGTCGCCATGCTCGCCGCCTCTTTGCGCGACACTGGCAAAGCCGGCGCCGATTTCCACGCCCTTCACCGCGTTCAAGCCCATCATGGCATGGGCGATGTCGGCGTCGAGCTTGTCGTAGAGCGGCTCGCCCCAGCCTGCCGGCACGTTCAGCGCCTCCACGTAAAGCCGCGCGCCGCAGGAGTCGCCGGCCTTGCGCAGCTTGTCCATATAGGCCTCGAGCTCGGGCACGATGACGGCGTTGGGGGCGTAGAACGCATTGCCGGGCACATCGTCCCAGTTGACGAAGGGAATGCTCACCGTGCCCACTTGCTGCATGCAGCCACGCACCTGAATGCCATGATGCGCCTGCAGCCATTTTTTCGCGATGGCCCCGGCAGCGACGATGGGCGCGGTGAGCCGCGCCGACGAGCGCCCACCGCCACGTGGGTCGCGCAGGCCGTATTTGCGCCAGTAGGTGTAGTCCGCATGGCCAGGACGGAAGGTATCGAGAATGTTGCCGTAGTCCTTGCTGCGCTGGTCGGTGTTGCGGATGAGCAGGGCGATGGGCGTGCCGGTGGTCTGGCCCTCGAACACGCCGGAGAGGATTTCGACCTGGTCGGCCTCCTGCCGCTGCGTGACGTGGCGCGAAGTGCCGGGACGACGACGGTCGAGGTCGGGCTGGATGTCGGCCTCCGACAGCGCCATGCCGGGCGGGCAGCCGTCGACGACGCAGCCAATCGCGGGGCCATGGGACTCGCCAAAGGTGGTGACGGCGAAGAGCAAACCGAGCGTGTTTCCGGACATGCGGGCATTGTAGGCAAGCGCCTCGGGCGCTCCCGGCGGCCAAATGGTTCACGCCCAGCCGAGCAGGCGCGTGCCTTGATAGAACACCAGCGACACCATCCAGGCCAGGCCCAGCGACCAGCCCAGACTGAGCCAGGTGTAGGCATTGCTTTTCGACTCGCTGCGCAATGTGGCCACCGTGGACAGGCAAGGCGTGTAGATCAGCGTGAACAGCATGAAACTGTAGGCCGCGGCGGGGGTGATTTGCGCGGCAATGGCGTGCTGCAGGGCGTCGCCCTGCAGGCCGTAGATCACGGCCAGCGAGCCGATGACGATTTCCTTGGCGACGAAGCCGAAGATGAGGGCGATGATCAGTTCCGGCGGAATGCCCAGCGGCGCGAAGGCCGGATGCAGCGCATGCCCCACCCAGCCGGCCAGGGTGTGGGGTCCGGCGGTGGGCTGACCCGGCGGCAGGTTGGTCAGCATCCACACCAGCACCACGCCGATGACGATGAACTTGGTGGCGCGGTGCAGGAAGTGGTGAATTTCGCCCCAGGCACGCAACAGAATTTGTCGCATCGTGGGCAGACGGTACGGCGGCAGCTCCAGCACGAAGGGTTCATTGCTGGGGTAGCGCTGCTTGAACAACAGGGCCGAGGCGAACGTAGCGGCGAAGCTCACGCCGTAAAGGCTCAGCAGCACCCAGGGCGCCACGCGCGGCGAGAACAGCGCGGCAATGATGAACAGGAACACCTGCAGCCGCGCCGAGCACAGTGAGAACGGAATGATGAGCATGGTGAGCAGGCGCAGGCCGCGCGAGCGCATCACCCGCGTGCCCATGAGCGCCGGCACATTGCAGCCGAAGCCCATGAGCAGCATGACGAAGCCGCGCCCGTCCAGCCCCATGCGCGACATCAAGCTGTCGGTGAGGAAGGCGGCGCGCGAGAAATAGCCGCTCTCCTCGATCAGGGTCATGAACACGAAGAACAGCATGATGACCGGCACGAAGGCCGCCACCGTGCTCAAGCCGTTGTAGATGCCGTCGAGCAGCAGGCCGCTGAACCAGGCCGGTGCTGCGGCCAGGGTCGGCGCCAGAACCTGCACGCGCAGCTGGTCGAACACCCAGCCCAGACCCTCCTGCAGCGGTGCGCCGAGCGTGAACACGGCGTTGAACACCAGCGCCATGAAGGCCAGGAATAGCGGCGGGCCGATCCACGGATGCATCACCCAGTGGTCGATGCGCTGGGCCCAGGTGTCGGGCAGGCGGGTTGGCAGTTGCACGGCCGCCGATAGCGCCGCCCGGGCACCTTCTTGCCCGTCCCGCCGCTGCTCGAGTCTGGCACGGGCTTGCTCGAGCGCAAGGGGGGTGGAGGTCTCCAGGGCCTGCCCCAGCAGTTGCAGCGCCTGGGGATAACCGCGACCGTATTTGGCGCTGAGGCTGGCCACCGGCACACCCAGCGCAGCTTGCAGCTTGACGGGGTCGATGCCTACGCCATAACGCTCGGCCTCGTCGGCCATGTTCAACAGCACGATGCAGGGAAAGCCGCTGTCACGGACCTGCACGGCCAGGGCGAGTTGACGGTCGATCTGCGTGGCGTTGATGACGACGGCGACGAGATCCACGCTCTGGCTCTGCAGAAAACGCTGCACCGCGTTTTCGTCTTCGGTCAGGCCTTGCAGATCGTAGATGCCGGGCAGATCGACGATCTGCGCCATGTGGCGGCCCAGGGGTATGCGCGCAGAAGCGAGCTCGACCGTCAACCCGGGCCAGTTGCCGACCCGCGCCGAAGCACCGGTGAGCCGGTTGAACAGGGTGGACTTGCCCGTGTTGGGCATGCCCACCAGGGCGATGCGCTTCATGCCCGGGGCGACGCGATCGACGGCACGGGGCGCGAGGCGCCCGCGGACGCTGTTTGCATCACGTGAGACGCAGCGACCTCGACATGACGCGCGTCGGCACGGCGCAGGAAGAGTTCCGTGGTGCCAATACGCACATGGATGGGCCCGCGAAAACGGGCCTGGCGCAACACCAGCAGTTGATTGCCGGCGCGCAAACCCAGTGCGGCCAAGCGGTGCATCAGTGCGCCTTCGGCACGCACCTTGGTGACGATGGCCAGTGCACCGGGGTGCAGCGATGCGAGCGTGTTCATGGTGGCTGGACGGTTTGCCGGTTGCGCGCGAGGCCGAGAGCGCTCCGCGGAGTTGAATCATGCCAAGAGAATGCGAATGATTCTTATCCTATCAGGGCCGTCAGCCATACGCCATGATTCCGGTCGAACAAAAGGGGCTTGGCGGCAATCCCGCCCACCTGCCCTGCAGGGTTAGTCCGCCGATACGGCTGCACCCGAAGTCGACCGCTCCTGCAAGGCCTGCAAAAGCTTGGCGTGAATGCCGCCGAAACCACCATTGCTCATCACCAGAATGTGGTCGCCGGGTTGGGCTTCACGAGTGACGTCGGCCACCAGCGCACCGAGATCGGCGTGCGCGCGCGCACGCGGTCCCAACGGGGCCAAGGCCTCCGCCAGATCCCAGTCCAATCCCCCGCTGTAGCCGAAGCTCAGGTCAGCCTCTTGCAGGGCTTCGGGCAACCGGCTCTTGATGGTGCCCAGCTTCATGGTGTTGGAGCGCGGCTCGAACACCGCCAGGATGCGGCCGCGCCCGCGGGTGCCGCGGCGCAAACCGGCGATGGTGGTGGCGATGGCCGTGGGGTGATGGGCAAAGTCGTCGTACACCGCCACGCCGTCGGCTTCGCCACGCCATTCCATGCGGCGCTTCACGCCGCCGAACACACTGAGTGCCTCGCAAGCAAGCCCCGCCGGCACGCCAGCGTGGCGCGCAGCGGCAATGGCGGCGAGGGCATTGGCGCGGTTGTGCGCGCCCATCAGGCGCCAGCGCACTTCGCCTTGGCGCTGACCTTGCCAGAACACGCGGAAATCCTGTTCATCGCCTTCGGCGCTCCAGCCCTGCTGGGCGGTGGCGTCAAAATGTTCCACCGCGCTCCAGCAACCCCGCGCCAACACCCGATCCAGCGCCGCGCTGCCGGCCTGCACCAGCAGTTTTCCGCTGCCGGGCACAGTACGCACCAGGTGGTGAAACTGGATTTCGATCGCCGTCAGGTCAGGAAAGATGTCGGCGTGGTCATACTCCAGATTGTTGAGCACGGCGGTGCGTGGACGGTAATGCACGAATTTGGAGCGCTTGTCGAAAAACGCGGTGTCGTATTCGTCGGCCTCGACCACGAAAAACGGGGCCTCGCCAAGGCGCGCGGTCTCGCCGAAGTCCACCGGCACGCCACCAATGAGAAAGCCCGGTTTCAAACCAGCATGCTCCAAAATCCAGGCCAGCATCGAGGTGGTCGTGGTTTTGCCGTGTGTTCCGGCCACGGCCAGGGTCCAGCGTCCGGCCAACACATGCTCGGCCAACCATTGCGGGCCGCTGGTGTAGGGCTGGCCGGCGTCGAGAATGGCTTCCAGCAGCGGGTTGCCGCGCGACACGGCGTTGCCGATGACCCAGAGGTCGGGCTGCAGCGCCAATTGATCGGCACCGTAGCCCTCGATCGACCGGATGCCCAGTTGTTCGAGCTGCTCGCTCATGGGGGGATACACATGGGCGTCGCAGCCTGTGACCCGATGACCGGAAGCCTGCGCCAGCGCGGCGATGCCGCCCATGAACGTGCCACAAATACCGAGAATATGGATATGCATCGGGCCATTGTAGAAAGCGCCCAGGCTGGTTCCAGGCCATGATTCCCCAGCAAATTCCGAGCAGACGCGTCAGCCGACATAGGCGGATACACTGCCCCGCATGAATGCTCTACGGGAAGAACTCGCGGCCACTGCCGCCCGGCTCATCGTGGAAGATGGGCTGGATTACTTCACCGCCAAGCGCAAGGCCGTTCACCAACTGTTGGGCGCCGGCGCCCACCCCGAGGCGCAGCCTGACAACGACGATGTGCAGGCCCAGGTTCAGCTGTATCTGGCCCTGTTCCATGGCGATGAACACCCCAGGCTGTTGTGGAATCTGCGCCGTGCCGCGCTGCGACTGATGGAGGAATTCGCCGAATTCAGGCCGCATCTGGCTGGCGCCGTATGGAACGGAACCGCCACTGCGCACTCTGCCCTGCATCTGCTGCTGTTCTCGGACGACGCCAAGGCCGTGGAAATCCACTGCATCAACCGCAACATCCCTTACCACGTGGGCGAGGCGCCCCACTTCGCCGGCAAACAACCCGTGGAACGACTGGATTTTGAATGGCCTTTGCACGCTGATGGAGTTTCCACGAAGCCTTCCACCGTGACCGCCACCCTAAGCCTCTATCCGCTCAAAGACGAGCGTGGCGTCCTCCTGCGCGCCTCCCGGTCCAGCAGCAAACAAGCCGAGCGCGGCACGTTGCAGGCGGTGCGCGCACTCGTCGCGGCCGGTCCCGTCTCAACAAACACAGAAGGAGTTCAACTTTGAAACAGACGAAAACTTGGGCGTTGGCCATCCTGATCGCGAGTATCGGCACTGCGGGCGCCTATTGGTTGACCGCGCGTCAATCCGCACGCGAGGCGGCTGAACGTTCGCTCGCCTCGGTCACCCAACTCACGCCCACGGCCGACGCGGCAACCAGAGCCGCGCCAGGCGATGCGAACGCCTTGTTCGCCAGTTCGCTCGACAACCTGACGGGCCAGAGCGTCAAACTCGGCCAGTACAAAGGCAAGACCCTGATCGTGAATTTCTGGGCAAGCTGGTGCCCGCCCTGCATTGCGGAAATGCCCGAGTTGTCGCGCTTCTACAAGGATCATGCCGGCAAGGGCGTCGAAATGGTGGGCATTGCAATCGATAATCCAACTTCAGTCCGCCACTTCCTGAAAGAACACAACGTCAGCTATCCTGTCCTGCTCGGCGGCATGGGTGGCGCGGACTTGAGCACCAAGCTTGGCGACAGCCAAGGGGGCCTGCCGTTCACGGTTGTCATTGCGCCGAATGGCAAGATCGCCTACCAAAAACTGGGGCAGACCTCGTACACTGAGCTGCAAGATCATTTGCCTGGAAAACCATCGTAAATCCCATTAATTTGGCTCAAAAGCATGAATTCCCCACGCATCCTGGTGTTGCACGGCCCGAACCTGAATCTGTTGGGAACGCGTGAGCCCGAGGTCTACGGCCGTACCACGCTGCCCGACATCGACCAGGGCCTGGCCACGTTGGGCCGGGAGCTCGGGTTGGATGTGCAAGTTTTCCAGAGCAACCATGAAGGAGCCCTGATCGACCGTCTGCATGCTGCACGCGCCGATGGCACCTGCTTCGTCATCATCAATCCTGCTGCCTACACCCATACCAGCGTGGCCCTGCGCGATGCGCTGGCGGCCATCGACAAACCTTTCGTCGAGGTGCATCTGTCGAACGTCTACCGCCGTGAAAGCTTTCGCCACCAGTCCTATTTCTCAAGCCTCGCCGAGGCTGTGATCAGTGGTTGCGGTGCGCTGGGCTACAGCCTTGCGCTGCGCTACGCTGCTGACAAGTTGTCGGCAAAAGCCTGAATTTGGTAGGATTCCGATCCCAATTCGCCACAAATCACAGCGACACCATGGATTTGCGCAAACTCAAGACCCTTGTCGACCTCGTCTCGGAATCGAACATTTCCGAACTCGAAATCACCGAGGCTGAAGGCAAGGTTCGCATCGTCAAAACGCCGCCGGCTCTTGCCCAACAGGCTCCGGTGCAGTACATCGCCGCCGCACCCATGTCCGCACAACAGGGCGTCCCCATGGCACCTGCCACCGGCATCGCCGAAGCGGCAGCGTCTGCGCCCCCTGCGCCCAGCGGCAAATTGATCAAATCGCCCATGGTCGGCACCTTCTACCGCTCCTCCGCGCCGGGCGCCAAGCCGTTCGTCGAAGTGGGCGACACGGTGAAGCAAGGGCAGGCGGTATGCATCGTCGAGGCGATGAAAATTCTCAACGAAATCGAGTCGGACATCGACGGCGTGGTCAAGGAAATCCTGGCCGACAACGGCCAGGCGGTCGAGTACGGCCAGCCTTTGTTCGTGCTTGAGTGATGTCGGTGTTGTCGGCATCCGCTGAACCTTGCCGTACAGCTCGCCCCCACGGGGCTTTTTTCTTGCATGCCAACGCGTCACGCTGAGGCCGAAGCCACCATGTTCAAAAAAATCCTGATCGCCAATCGCGGTGAAATCGCGCTGCGCATTCAGCGTGCCTGCCGTGAACTGGGCATCAAGACCGTGATGGTCTATTCCGAGGCAGACCGAGACGCGAAATACGTCAAATTGGCCGACGAAGCCGTGTGCATCGGCCCGCCCCCCTCCAGCCTGAGCTATCTGAACATGCCGGCCATCATCTCCGCCGCGGAAGTGACCGACGCCGAAGCCATCCATCCCGGCTACGGTTTCCTCTCCGAGAACGCGGATTTCGCCGAGCGCGTGGAGCGCTCGGGCTTCACCTTCATCGGCCCGCGATCCGATTCCATTCGCCTGATGGGCGACAAGGTCTCGGCCAAGCAAGCCATGATCAAGGCTGGCGTGCCTTGCGTACCCGGATCGGAAGGCGAGTTGCCCGACGACCCGCGCGAGATCACGCGCATGGCGCGCGCCGTCGGCTATCCCGTCATCATCAAGGCGGCGGGCGGCGGCGGCGGCCGTGGCATGCGCGTGGTGCATACCGAAGCCGCGCTGCTCAACGCCGTGGCCACGACCAAGGCGGAGGCGCAAGCCGCCTTCGGCAATGCCGCGGTGTACATGGAGAAATTCCTCACCAACCCGCGCCATATCGAAATCCAGGTGATGGCCGACGAACATGGCAACGCGCTGTGGCTGGGCGAGCGCGACTGCTCGATGCAGCGCCGTCACCAGAAGGTGCTGGAAGAGGCTCCGGCGCCGGGCATCGCGCGCAAACTGATCGAGCGCATCGGCGCGCGTTGTGCCGATGCCTGCCGGAAAATCAGCTATCGCGGCGCCGGCACCTTCGAGTTTCTCTACGAAAACGGCGAGTTCTATTTCATCGAGATGAACACCCGCGTGCAGGTGGAGCATCCCGTCACCGAGCTCACCACCGGGGTGGATATCGTGGTGCAGCAAATTCTGGTCGCGGCTGGCGAAAAGCTCACGCTGCGCCAGCGCAGCATCGCGGTCAATGGCCACGCCATCGAGTGCCGCATCAATGCCGAAGATGCCGTGAAGTTCACGCCCAGTCCCGGGCGCATCACCACCTGGCATATGCCGGGCGGGCCAGGCGTGCGGGTGGATTCGCATGTCTACGCCGGCTATTTCGTGCCGCCGAACTACGACTCGATGATTGCCAAGATCATCGTCCATGGCGCCACGCGCGAACAAGCCCTGGCGCGCATGCGCACGGCCTTGTCGGAAATGGTGGTGGACGGCATTGCCACCAATATCCCACTGCACCGCGAACTCCTGGTGGACGCACGCTTCCTGGAAGGCGGCACCAATATCCACTATCTGGAAGAGTACATGGCGGCCCGCCACGGCTAAGGTCACGGCCCCGGGCTGTTGCCCACGGTTTCCCTCATCTCCAACCGCTCCCGCCATGGCCTACCGTGAAGTCACCATCCCCGCCGACGACACCCAGGCCGAGGCCCTTTCCGACGCGCTCATGGAACATGGCGCCCTGAGCGTCGCGGTGGAAGACCAGGAAGCCGGCACCGCAACGGAACAAGCGCTGTTCGGCGAACCCGACATGCCCACGCCCCGCGAGGCCTGGCAGCACAACCTCGTGCGCGCCCTGTTCAACTCCGAAGCCGATGCCGATTCAGCCTTGCTGGCCCTGCTGGGCGATGGTTTGTTGGCCGGTTTGCAGGGTGTGCAACAGGCCGAAATCCACGAGCAGGACTGGGTGCGCCTGACCCAGTCGCAATTCCAGCCCGTGTGCATCGAGAACCGGATGTGGATCGTGCCGAGCTGGCACAGCGCGCCAGCCGGTGCGCAGTTGGTCATCCAGCTCGATCCGGGGCTGGCCTTCGGCACCGGCACCCACCCCACCACTCAGCTCTGCCTGGGCTGGCTGGTGCAACAAGCACCACTCGCGGGGTTGGATGTGCTGGACTACGGCTGCGGCTCCGGCATCCTGGCCATTGCCGCCGCGCGACTGGACGCGCAGTCGGTCAGCGCCGTGGACATCGACCCTGCTGCCGTGAGCGCCAGCCAGGCCAACGCCGCAAGCAACGGCGTGGCGCTGGCGCATTGTTGCCATGTCGACGAACTCCCCGCGCAGCACTTCGACGTGGTGCTGGCGAACATTCTGGCCGCGCCGCTGCGCCTGCTCGCCCCGATGCTGGCAGCGCGTGCCAGGCCCGGAGGCTGGCTGGTGCTTTCGGGCATTCTCAGCCGACAAGCCGACGTACTCATCGCCGCCTACGCGCCGCACGCACGCCTGCAAGTGCATGCCGAACGCGACGGCTGGGTCTGCCTGGCGGGCACCACACACGCCACGTTGAGCGCGGCGCCGGCGTGAGGGCGGCGCACCTGCCCGAAACGCATCCTGCGGGCAGGCGTGATACCTGCCCGCTGCTGTTTTTATACTGAGCGCCCATGTCTCTCGCCACTCGCTGCCCGCATTGCGGCACCGCTTTCAAGCTGGTGCGCGACCAGTTGCTCCTGCGCCAGGGCTGGGTGCGCTGCGGCCGTTGCGGCGAGGCCTTCAACGCGGCCGATCATGCGTTCGAGCATGCCTTTGAGCGGCCCCATGCCGTACCCGCAAGTCCCGGCCCCGAGCTAGCGGCGGAACTTCAGCCCACGGCGCCCTCGCCCTCGCCCTCGCCAACGCCAACGCCAACGCCAACGCCGGCTGAGGCTGAGGCTGAGGCTGAGGCGCTCCCGAGCGCCGAGAGCGCCGAGACGGTTGTGTCCCCGGCAGCGGCCGCCCAGCCGTCCATCGACGCGGCCTACCACGCCGCCATCACTGCAGCCTTGCCGGCGCAAGCGATCCCCGTGCGTCCTGGCATGGAGATAACCAGCAGATCGCCCTGGCAAAGCGGTGCCTTCGCTTACTCGGTTCCCGTCCCAGCCTTTTTTGTCTCCGCCGATCCCGCGCGGCCTGACACGGATGACCAGACGCCGCTTCCACAGGCTGCGCCCCAGGCAAGCGAACACGAAACAGTTGCTGAACCCCCCGCCATACCTGAAGACCTCATCCAGACGGAACAGGACGAAGAGGACGGACAACAGCAGATCGAGGCTGCGGCCGAGGAGTCGCTGGAGCTGCCCGCAACGCCGGACCCAGATGACGCAGCTTGGGCAGAACACGAAGCTTTTCCGGCCATTGAGCGGACGCAAACGCCAAGCAGCACGGCAGCCCTGGACGCGGCATCCGAAGCTGGCGCCGTGCCCGATCATCCGGGCGAGATCGAAGGCTCAGACGACGAGGAGCTTGCCAGCTTCTCGGCCGAAGCCGAGGCGGCATTGCGAAACAATGGCACAGCAGCCGGCGCACCCCCGCCGCCCGCGCCATTCGAAGAGTTGCTGCGCGCCGCCAAGGAAGAGGCCCTACTCGCAGAGGCCGATCGAGCACCCGAGGCGGCACGCCACGGTGCAAGGTTCGAACTGGAGCCCTTGGCCGACAAAGCCGACGCGCAGGCCGCAGCAGGCGCAGGGGAAACGGACTCGCGCTTCGACCTCGGCGCCGCGTTGCACTACGAATTCGGGCCCGACACCGGAGCCGGAACGGAAATTGGAGCCGAGACTCGGGAACCTGAACCGACCCTGGATGCCGTGACGCCCCATGCCGATGGAGCCGCGGCTGCCCAGCCCTTCATGTCGGATGCGCTGGCGAGCGCCGCGCCCAATCTCCTTGATGGCGTCGTGACCGAACCCGGGTTCCTGCGCCAGGCGCGCGCGCAGGAACGTTGGCAGCAGCCTGGCGTGCGTGCCGGCCTGGCTGTGGTGGCCATGCTGCTCATCGTCATGGGTGGCGCGCAAGCGGCTTGGACCTGGCGCGACGCGCTGGCCGCGAATTGGCCGCAAACCCGTCCCGTGCTGGTGCGGCTCTGTGCCGTGGCCGGCTGCAGCTTGACGGCACCGCGCAGGCCACGGAGCCTGGTGATCGACACCTCGTCCATGTCACCGGGGAGTGATGGGCTGCTGCAGCTCGACGCATCGCTGCGCAACCGCAGCGGCGAGGCCGTCGCCTACCCTGCGCTGGAACTCACACTGACGGGAACGCAGGATCAGATCGTGGTGCGCAAAGTCATTCAGCCTGCGCAATACCTGGCCACCGGCAAGCTGGCAAACGATGCCGCCGCCCTGCAGCAACGGGTGCAACGTGGCCTGGCTGCCGACGCCGAGCTGCGCATTCAACTCAAGCTGCAATTGCGCAAGGACGAAGCCAGCGGCTACACCCTGTACGCCTTCTATCCCTGAGGACGCTCACCTGCCTCGCCATGCCCGGCAGTCGCGACACCGTGCACCGTCAGATTCGCGCGAGGTCGTCGAGCGCGGCGAGATAAGCCGGGCTGCGCATCAGCGCATCCCAAGGTTGCGGCGGACGCGAGGCCAGCAGGGCCACGCGTCGCGGCTCGCTGGCTGCATCGGCCTGCCATTGCCCGCTGACGAGCGCCTGCTGCAAACCTTGCAGCACCGCGTCGATCGGGCGCCCCTGGTCCACCTGACTCTGGTTGCACAACAAGGCAAGGTCGCAGCCGGCGTTCAGCGCCTGGACCACGGCGGAGGTGTCGTCATCCGCCTGGGCGCGCGCACCCTGCATGCTCAGGTCGTCGCTGATGATGGCACCGTCGAAACCGAGTTGGCCGCGCAGAATGCCTTGCAACCAGCGCGGGCTGAAGCCCGCCGGGTTGGCATCCACCTTGGGGTAGATCACATGGGCCGGCATCACCGCCTGCAGGCCGTGGCGCAGCCAGCCATAAGGCGCGGCGTCGTGCTGCAGGATGTTGCGCAGGCTGCGCGTGTCGCGCGGCGCATCGACATGCGAATCCGCCTGCGCCCAGCCGTGGCCCGGGAAATGCTTGGCGCAATGCGCCAGGCCGGCGCGTTGCAGGCCGGCCATCAAGCCTTGCGCCAGCAGGCTGACGACGCGCGCATCGGCGTGGAATGCGCGGCTGCCGATCACGCCCGAACGCCCCCAGTCCAGATCGAGCACGGGCGTGAAGCTCAGGTCCACGCCGCAGGCACGCAACTCGGCCCCCAGCACCAGGCCACAGGCGCCAGCCACCTGCACCGCAGTCATGGCATCGCGCATCCATAAGCGGCCGAGTTCGGCCATCGCCGGCAGCAACGTGAAGCCGCCTTCACGGAAACGCTGCACGCGGCCACCTTCATGGTCGACCGCCACCAACAGGTCGGCACGGACGGCCTTGATGCTGGCGACCAGGGCGACGAGTTGCTCGCGCGAAGCCCAGTTGCGGGTGAACAGGATGACGCCACCGACCAGCGGGTTCTTCAGACGTCTGCGCTCGTGGGGAGCGAGCGTGGCGCCGGCGATATCGATGATGAAAGGGGCTGTGTGCATGCTGTTTGAAAAGAGGGAGGGTTCAATTCGGAAGGGAGACTTCGGCAATGACAAAGGCCACGGCGGTGAGCACTTCGTCGGATACGGACACATGAAAACGTAGCTGCCGCGCCGCGCACCAGGCAGCGAGTTCGCCATGCAGAACCATGCTTGGGCGCCCTCCGGTGGCGTTCAGAATTTCGCAAGCGCGCCAGGTCATGGGCATGTGGATGCCCAGGCCGATGGCCTTGGAAAACGCCTCTTTGGCGGCGAAGCGCGTGGCCAGATAACGCTCACCGCGCGCCGGTGCCCGCGCGTGTCGCTGGCCGAAGACTTCGAGTTCCTGCTGACCCAGAATGCGCTCGGCGAAGCGCTGGCCGTGGCGTTGCCAGGCGCTGCGGATACGACCGATCTCGCAGACGTCGGTGCCGATGCCGTAGATGCTGCTCATCGCGATGCGGCTGCGGCGCGCGCCAAGCTGGCACGCACGATGGCCGCCTTGAAATTGCGCACCGACTGCTCCATGCCGACGAACAGCGCGTGGCCCACCAGTGCATGGCCAATGTGCAGTTCGCTCACCTCGGGCATGGCGGCAATGCTGCCGGTGCTGGACAGCGTGAGCCCATGCCCCGCATGGGTTTGCAGGCCAAGTGCGCGCGCCGCGGCCATACCCTGTTGCAGGCGTTCAAGCTCGTGCTGCGCAAGGGCTGCATCGCCCGCCTCGCAGGCATTGGCGTAGGCGCCGGTGTGCAATTCCACACAGGGCGCACCGGCGCGGGCCGAAGCCTCGATTTGCGCGCGGCTGGCTTCGATGAACAGGGAAACCTGGCAGCCAGCGGCCGCCAATCGGGCGCAGGCGCCCTGCACGCGATGAAACTGGCCAGCGACATCGAGCCCGCCTTCGGTGGTGATTTCCTGGCGGCGTTCAGGCACGAGGCAGACGTT
This sequence comes from Thiomonas sp., assembly GCF_054608695.1. NCBI lineage: Bacteria > Pseudomonadati > Pseudomonadota > Betaproteobacteria > Burkholderiales > Thiomonas > Thiomonas sp. The sequence goes on along the minus strand of NZ_JBTRXV010000018.1, from coordinate 36,768 downwards.
CTCGGGCTGGACTTGTTCGATGATGCCCAGCATCTCATCGGTCACCGCGGCCTCGAAGTTCAGCGCCAACCCGATCTCCGCCTTGATGCGCTGCACGTCCGCGTCGCGGATATGGCGGCGGTCTTCGCGCAGATGGAAGGTGATGATGTCGGCCCCGCCATCCACGGCCGCGCGGGCGGCAAGCACAGGGTCTGGATGGCTGCCGCCGCGGGCATTGCGCAAGGTTGCGATGTGGTCGATATTCACACCCAGCAAGGGGCCTGACACTGCGGCGAAAACGTGGGGATTCATAGCTGGTGGAGGTCGATCAGCAACTGCCGCGTGCGCAGCGGCTGGGTGCCGAGATGATAGTGAAGCAGTTCGCGCATCAGCGTCTTGGCGGCACGCGCCGCGCCGGCTTGCGCCCAGTCGCCCGACTCCATCGCCAGCAGCTGCGCCCCCAGGTAAAGCCCGCCCCCAAGCCGGGCCGAATCAAGCTCGGCATGGGAACCGTCCGTGGGCTTGGGCAGCACCCCGAGTTGCGGGTCCACGGTGTAATAGGCATCCGCGCGCACCGGCTGGTCCGATTGGCTTTCACGGTCGAGCGGCGGCAGATAACCCAACTCGCGCAGCAGGCTGATTTCGAAGCGCCGCAGCATGGGCTCGACACCCGCCGTCAAACCATGCGGGTCTGCACCCAGTTGCACCACGGCGGCGTGGTAGGCGTCGAACAAGGTCTCGTGCGCGTCCTCGCGCGCGAGCAGGCGCACCAGCAATTCGTTGAAGTAAAAACCGCACAACAGGGGCAGCCCGGCCAGCGGCGCCACGCCTCCGCTCCAGTCCGCACGGGTGAGCGTGCGCACCTCGCCGCGCCCGCTCCAGCTTGCGGCAAAGGGCTGAAACCCCAGCAGCACCGTGCGCAGTTGCGAAGTTGGCCGCTTCGCCCCTTTGGCCACCAGCGCCAGGCGACCGTGATGGCGGCTGAACACGTCGAGAATCAGGCTGGTTTCCTTCCACGGGTGCGCGTGCAGCACATAGGCGGGCTCGTCGTGCGCCCGCTCGATGCGCCCGCGTGGGCGGCGCTTGTGCGGTGTTGTCCCGATTGGAGTGGCGGCAGCGTTCAGCTCCGCCTGGGGTGCGGCGGGCAAGGCGCGCGGCAAAAGCAACGGGTCCATGAAGCAGGTCGCTGGCGTTGAATCCGGTCAGGCTCTGGCACGCGCGAACGAAGCGGCTGAACGCATGGCGCCAGGCTAGTCTTCGTAGCCGAAAGCGCGTACGGCGCGCTGGTCGTCGGCCCAGCCTGAGCGTGTTTTCACCCACACCTCCAGGAACACGGGGGCGTCGAACAGGCGCTGCATTTCCATGCGAGCTTCCGTGGAAATCCGTTTGAGCCGCTCGCCTGCGGCACCGATGACCATGGCCTTATGGCTGTCGCGCTCGACCACGATGGCGGCGGCGATGCGGCGCAGATCACCCTCCTGTTCGAAGCGCTCGATCAGGACCGCGCTGGTGTACGGCAACTCGTCCCCGGTCAGGCGGAACAGTTTTTCGCGCAGAATTTCGGCGGCGAGAAAACGCTCGCTGCGATCGGTGATGGCGTCGGCGTCATAGCCCCATTCACCTTCGGGAAGATAGGGCGCAATGATGGCCAGGAGGCGCTTCGCATCGGCCAGTTTGCGCGCCGACAGCGGCACGATCTCGGCCAGATTTTTGTGAGCGCCGAGGCCTTGCAGCCAAGGCAGCAGCTTCTCGCGGGATTGCACGCGATCGAGCTTGTTGGCCACGAGGATGACGGGCTTGCCGGGTGGAATCAACGCGCCCACGCGCTCATCCTCGGGGCCGAGTTGCCCAGCTTCGATCACCCACAAGACCACGTCCACCTCGGCCAGCGCCGCTGTCACGGTGCGGTTCATCGCACGGTTGAGCGCGCGCGTGTGGCGCACCTGAAAGCCGGGCGTGTCGACGAAGGCGAACTGCACCGAACCCTCGGTGTGCAGACCCAGCAGGCGGTGGCGCGTGGTCTGCGCCTTGTCGGAAGTGATGCTGAGTTTTTGCCCGATCAGGCTGTTGAGCAGGGTGGACTTGCCCACGTTCGGCCGCCCGACGATGGCGACGGTACCGAAGCGCCTGGGCAGCGGCGGGATGACGGCGTCGGGTTGCATGCTGGTGTCACTCACGGTTTGGGCGGCGCGCCGGGACGGCGAGGCTTGCGCCCGGAGGGAATCTCTGACTGCAGCCGCTCGATCATCTGCTCCGCTGCCTGTTGCTCGGCTGCGCGCCGGCTGCCGCCGTCGCCCTGGGTACGCAAGTCGAGTTCGGCCACTTCGCACTGCACCTGGAAATGCTGCAGATGGGCCGGGCCGCTGGTGGCTGTGACGACATAGACCGGCACCTTCAGTTTGCGACCTTGCAGGATTTCCTGCAGGCGCGTCTTCGCGTCCTTGGCGCTGGCCTGGGTATCGAGGTTGCGCAGACGGTCGCGGAACAGTCGCTCGGCCAGGTCTTGCGCCGCGGCGAAGCCACCATCCAGGAACACGGCGCCCATCACGGCCTCCAGCGCATCGGCCAAGATGGACGGGCGCATGCTGCCGCCGCTGCGCAACTCGCCTTCGCCCAACAGCAGACAGGCGCCTAAGCCGAGCTCTTGCGCCAGACCGGCCAAGGTCTCTTCACGCACCAGGCTGGCTCGCCAATACGAGAGGTTGCCCTCGCTGGCCTGGCCATCGCCATACAGCAACGACGCAATGGCCAGATTGAGCACGGAGTCCCCAATGAACTCGAGCCGCTCATTGTTGCGCGCGCCGTGGCTGCGGTGGGTCAGTGCCTGACGCAGCAGTGCCGGATCGCGAAACGCGTAGTGCAGGCGCGCTTGCAGGTCAGCGTCGGACGACATGCGTTGGGGCCTGTGCTTGCGTTGCCGGAAAACCTCGTCCGGTGCCAGCTTGGGTGCAGCAATCAGTTGGAATGCCCTGCGAACTTCAGCAGCAGATAAGCCGGGCCGAACAGGTGGATTTCTTTATTGTAGGCATAGGAAACAACCACGCGGCCGTTCACTTTGGTGATGTCGAGATCCTTGCCGGACACCATGCTGATGTAGTCGACCGAGGCCGTCTTGTCGAATGAGGTGCGGATATCGCCCACCGTCGGCCCAGCCTTGGCAGCCTTGTCCACCGCATTTTGCACGGCGAAAGACTCCTGCACCGCAGGCACGGCCTGCATGCCGACCACCACCAGGAAGGCAATGATGGCCCCCCAGAAGATCAGGCCAATCAGGGTGATGCCACGTTGTTTTGAAGCACGGGTCATATCAACCACCTTATTGGAAAAACATTGCCAAACACCACGGAGCGGTCAATGAATGGGGCCGATATTCTTCAGCCCGCCAAAATTCATCCAGACAAAAAAGGCCTTGCCCACAATATTGCGCTCGGGCACGAAGCCCCAGTAACGCGAATCCAGTGAATTATCGCGGTTGTCGCCCATGACGAAATACATGCCGGGTGGAACCTTGCAGACAAAGCCTTCGGCGTTGTAATGGCAGTTGTCGCGATGAGGGAAGTTGTCGGGGCCACCGATGACATAGGTCGGCGCTTGCGGATTGATGAGAATGCGGTGTTCGGTTTTGCCCAGCATCTCCTGGTACTGCTGGTAATACACCATGGAGCGGGGATCGAACCACTCACCATCGGCCTTCTCGGCGACCGGCACGCCATTGATGACCAGATGCTTGTTCTCATACGACACCGTATCGCCCGGCGTGCCGACGATGCGCTTGATGTAGTCGATGGCTGGATCTTTTGGCAGGCGAAACACGATGACATTGCCGCGCTGCGGACTTTCGCCGGGGGTGATGCGCTCGTGCACCAAGGGCAGGCGCAGGCCGTAGATGAATTTGTTCACCAGGATCAGGTCGCCCGGCACCAGGGTGGGCTCCATCGACCCGGATGGAATTTTGAACGGCTCGGCCACGAAGGAGCGCAGCAGGAAGACGAAGGCAATGACAGGGAACAGCCCGGCCGTCCATTCCAGCCACCAGGGCTGGCGCAACAGGCGTTCGCGAGTGACAAGGATTTGCTCGTCGCTCAGGCTGGCGTCGGGGGCGATGCCCTGCTTGTGCAACTCGTCGCGGCGTGCGCGCAGCCCTGTGGATGCAGCATTGGCGGCGGCGATGCGCTGGCGGGAAAAGCGAAATTTCTCGGCAATCCAGAAAACGCCGGTGACCAGCAGGAGGATGAAGAGAAGGAGGGTGAAATTAACGGCCGGTGCTTCCATGTGATCAGGGTGTGTGCTTTAGTTTTCGACTTTGAGAATGGCCAGAAACGCTTCCTGAGGGACTTCGACAGTGCCGATTTGTTTCATGCGTTTTTTGCCGGCTTTTTGTTTTTCCAGCAGTTTGCGTTTGCGCGAAATATCGCCGCCATAGCACTTGGCCAGCACGTTCTTGCGCAGGGCTTTGATTGTCTCACGCGCAATGATGTTCGCCCCGATGGACGCCTGCAGGGCCACGTCGAACATCTGGCGCGGAATGAGCTCGCGCATTTTTGCCGTGACCTCGCGCCCGCGGTACTGGCTTTGGGCGCGGTGCACGATGAGCGAGAGGGCGTCGACCCGCTCGCCGTTGATCAGGATATCGACCTTCACCACGTCGGCGGCGCGATATTCGAGAAAGTGGTAATCCATCGACGCATAACCGCGCGAGATGGATTTGAGCTTGTCGAAAAAGTCGAGCACGATTTCGGCCAACGGCATCTCGTAGGTGAGTTGTACCTGGCGGCCCATGTAGGCCATGTTTTTCTGTGCGCCACGTTTGACGTTGCACAGCGTCATGACCGGACCCACATAGTCTTGCGGCATGAACAACTTGACGGTCACGATGGGCTCGAGGATCTGCTCGATGCGCCCAACCTCGGGCATGCGCGACGGGTTATCCACGGTCAGCTCCGTGCCGTCGCGCAACTGCACCTTGTAGACCACCGAAGGCGCGGTGGTGATGAGATCCATGTCGTACTCGCGCTCCAGGCGCTCCTGCACGATGTCCATGTGCAGCAGCCCGAGGAATCCGCAGCGGAAACCGAAGCCCAGCGCCGACGAGACCTCCGGCTCGAACTGCAGCGCGGCATCGTTGAGCTGCAACTTTTCCAGCGCGTCGCGCAGCGCCTCGTACTGGTTCGACTCCACCGGGAACAAGCCGGCGAACACCTGCGGCTGGACCTCCTTGAAGCCCGGCAGCGCGGCTGCGGCCGGACGCTGTGCCAGGGTGACGGTGTCGCCCACGCGCGCGCCCTTGAGCTCCTTGATGGCGGCGATGATGAAGCCCACCTCGCCCGCCCCCAACTGCTGACGCGCCAATGACTTGGGCGTGAACACGCCAAGTTGTTCGCATTGATACTGCGCGCCGGTGGCCATGAGCTGGATTTTGTCGCGCAACTTGAGCACACCGTCGACCACGCGCACCAGCATCACCACGCCGACATAACTGTCGTACCAGGAGTCGATCACCAGCGCCTTGAGCGGCGCGTCTGGGTCGCCCTTCGGCGCCGGTATGCGGGCAATGACGGCTTCCAGGATGTCGTCGATGCCCATGCCGGTCTTGGCGCTGGCCAGCAAGGCATCGGAGGCGTCGATGCCGATCACTTCTTCGATCTCCCGGCGCGCACCTTCCGGGTCTGCCTGCGGCAAATCCATCTTGTTGAGCACGGGCACCACTTCCACGCCCAGTTCGATCGCGGTGTAGCAGTTGGCCACGGTCTGCGCTTCCACGCCCTGGCTGGCATCCACCACCAGCAGCGCGCCCTCGCAGGCCGACAGCGAGCGACTGACCTCATAGCTGAAGTCCACATGCCCAGGCGTGTCGATGAGGTTGAGCCGGTAGGTCTGACCGTCGCGCGCCTTGTAGGACAGGGCCGCGGTCTGCGCCTTGATGGTGATGCCGCGCTCGCGCTCCAGGTCCATGGAATCGAGCACCTGGTTATCCATTTCGCGGTCGGACAAGCCGCCGCAACGCTGAATCAGCCGGTCTGCAAGGGTCGACTTGCCGTGGTCAATATGGGCAATGATGGAAAAATTGCGGATCAGTTGCATGCGCTCTCGGTTCGACTCGCAGACGGCCTGCGCTCGGGTGGGCCCTGCGCCCCAGCGACCGAAACAAAGGGCAGCAAGGCTCGCGGACCACTGGGGTTTGCGGGGTGGAGCAGGCCAAAAAAAAGGCGCGGCTTCAGGTCGCGCCTACCAACAAAAACTGTTTGGCAACTGCTTGTTGGGCCTCTATTTTAAGCGCGGCGGATGCTCCGGCCAGGCGAAGATCGGGCCATTCCTGGTGAAATTTGTATCGAATCTTGGGGCTACACGACTAGATAGATTATAAAATCTATATTTCTGAAAAAATTAGCTGAAAATCAAGAAAAAATGAAATGGACATCAACAATCATTCCCCGATTGCCTTGGGCCGAATCAGAATGAATTGCGCCGCATCGCCACGACGCACCAGCAGCGCAACCGGTTTGCCGGCGGGCAAGGTGGCCGCCAGATCCCTGAACTGCTTGGCGCTGGTGATTTCGACATTGTTCATCGTCGTCACCACATCGCCCACACGCAAGCCGTCACGTTCGGCCGAAGCTTGCACGGCCTCGACCAACACGCCAGACTTCACGCCCAACTCCTTCTTCTGCGCGTCGTTCAGATCAACCGCTGCCACGCCGATGGGGCTCTTCTCGGCGCCCGACTTCGGGGCGGGCGTGGGTTTCTCGCTGGCCGTTTTTGTTTCCTTGGCCCACTCGCTCACGGTCACTTGCAGGGTGCGCTCGGCACCGCGACGGAACACCTGCATCGGCACACGGGTACCGGGTTTGACCTCGCCGACGATGCGGGGCAGGTCGGTTGCGCGCTCGATGGTTTTACCGTCGAACCTGGTGATGATGTCGCCCGCCTGAGCCCCTGCCTTGTCGGCTGCGCCGCCCGCTTCCACACTGCGCACCAGCGCGCCTATGGGTTTGCCCAGGCCGATGGACTCGGCGAGTTCGCGGCTGACGCTGTCGATCGCCACGCCGATCTTGCCGCGCACGACAAAGCCTGTGGTTTTGAGTTGATCGACCACGCGGATCGCCTCGTCGATCGGAATGGCGAAGGAGATGCCCATGAAGCCACCGGTGCGGCTGTAGATCTGTGAGTTGATGCCGATGACCTGACCCTGCATATTGATCAGCGGCCCACCCGAATTGCCCGGATTCACGGCGACATCGGTCTGGATGAAGGGGGTGTAGTCGCCGGTGTCGCGCCCCTTGGCGCTGACGATGCCGGCGGTCACGGTGTTCTCCAAGCCGAACGGCGAACCGATGGCCACCACCCATTCACCGACCTTGATCCTCTTCGAGTCGCCGATGCTCACAGCGGGCAGATTCTTGGCGTCGATCTTCACCACCGCCACATCGGTGCGCTTGTCAGCGCCGATCAGCTTCGCCTTGAACTCGCGCTTGTCGGTGAGTGTGACCATGATCTCATCGGCACCATCCACCACGTGGGCGTTCGTCATCACATAGCCGTCGGCACTCAGAATGAAGCCCGAACCCACGCCGGTGGGTTTTTCTTCGCCCTCGCCCTTCGGCGCGGAACCGCCGCCGGGAGGCGCAGTGGGCGGCACGGGAACACCGAAGAAGCGGCGCAGGAATTCACGCGTCTGCTCATCCATCTGCGGCCCCTGGTCTGCCGAGACCTTTTTGAAGGTGCGGATGTTGACGACGGAGGGGCCGACCTTTTCGACCAGCCCCGTGAAGTCCGGCAGGCCACACGTGCCCGGGCAGTTCGCTGCAGCGACCGGGGCGGCAACAGCCGTGGCGCCGATGGGGGCAAGCATGCCGAGACTCAGGGCAACGGCAAAGGCAACAGCGGTGAAACGTGTGTCCACAAAAGACTCCATCACAAGTAGGTGCAGGTGGATAACCGAGCGCACAGCATATACCATGCGTCAAAATGCAACCTATTGTGAATGAAGCCGTCTCTCAGTGAAGTTGCTTCAGCGAATCGGCAAAAAGCTGAAGGGTTTTTGCCGGAACCGCGCCGATCACAATGACCGACCATGCACCCTTGCGAGCGAGCAGCGCGTTGGTATCGCCCATGTGCAGGCTGGCACCCGCCTGCTGCGAATCTGCGCTGGGGCCGGCAAACAGCGAAACAGAAGCCAAGCCGTCACTGAACAGCCACTGCGTGACCTCTGCCGGCTTGCCGTGCAGCATGAGACGGCGCTTGTAGATGCCCACGGACTCGAAGCCGGGAATCGGTTGACTCAAGCCCCAGCCTTGCGCCTGGGGCGTGCTCAGGCTGGCACGCATATGCTCGATTTGATAGCCAGAGGTGCCTTGCAGTGCCTTGGAAACCAAGTCGGGCCTGGGCTTGGGGTTGAGGTCGAGTTGGGTAAACGCCACCTGGTCGAGTACCTTGCCCTGATCATTCAGTGTTTGCGCCTTCACCAGCAGGCCCGATCTCTGCTCGGTCCAAAGCCGGTAGCCGTAACGCAAATCGTCCCGCGGGATGATGCGCGTGACGTCGCAGACATAGCCGGCGCAGCGCTCATGTCCCTCTTGTTTGAGTTTGTAGTGCGTTGCATAGTCCGCATGCGGCGTCTTCAGCATGCGGGGAAAACTGTAGTCGGTGTGGTGATCCTCGACCACGATCAGGCGGGCATCGGGCAAAATCGTCCGAGTCTCGGCGTTGTGGCACACCAGGATGCGGCGTTGGCCGTCGAGGGTTTCCACACGCTCAAGGGTGTTGCCATGCACCACATAGTGGTCGATCGTTGAAGTCACGATGCGGCCGCCGGATTGCACCACGAAAACGCCCGAGTAATTGCGGTCCTTCGCTGCCTGGCTGACGCGCTGCAACCAGGATTGCAAGGAGGCTTCCTGATGCTGGGGCTTGGGGTGCGAGCCGCTCGCCGAGGTTGCAGCGTCGCCCTTTTGCGCAGGATTGAGCGGCAGCGCCGCGGCCTGGGTTCCAGCGCCTGCCGCAAGGTCTTGCCTGGCAGTGGCCGAGGCGATGGCGGGGATCAGCCACAGCGCGCAGCACGCCGCGGCGCATCGCATCCGGGCTCGCGAGAAACCTCGCGAGAAGCGCGCCATCGGCTTAATGCGCAAGGGCCACACGGAAATCCGCTTCATGAATGCCGGCTAGGGTATAGGGCAGCACGCTCCCGGCCAGTTGTTGATGGGCCATCAGATATTGCGCCCAGATGGCGGGCATCTGGCCCCCCATCTTGTCGACGACCGGGATTTGCCCAGGCTGCGCATGCAGCGCGATGTGCCGCGGCGCAGCCGCTTGTCCCGGCAATCCGACGGGCGCTTGCGCGGCCATCATCTGCGCAGGCTGCCGGATGGGCAAGGATGGCAAGGACGAGAAGGTCACCAAGGCCACAGCCGCCACACTCGCAACGGCTGCGCCCGCCGCCGCCCAGCGCGCGCGCGGTCGCTTGGGCTGTTGCGCAAGAGCCTGGGCAGCTGGGGAGAATTGCACCGGCTCCTGACGCAGCCGCTCGGAAAAACGCTGCAGAAAGACCTGCTCCCGCTGCAGTGGCGCGAGTTCGGAGGAGCGCAGCAAATCGCCAATCTGGTGGTATTGCAGCCAAGCCTGTCGCGCCTCGGCGTCGGCCGCTAATGCGCGCCAAGCAGCGTCGTGCCGTCCTGCGCCTGGCGCGTGCTCATCCGCACCCGTCTCCCCATCCATCAGCGCGGATATGCGCGCTTGCATCGCAGCTTCATTCATGTCCGATGACTCCATCACATCACTCCAGATATGGCGTGGCTGCTCATGCCTCACCAACGCTCGCCTGATTTGGTGCCCAGCAAAGGGCGAAGCTGCCTGGCAATGGCCTCGCGCGCCCGGAAAATGCGCGAGCGCACGGTGCCGACCGGGCAACTCATGGCCTGCGCAATATCCTCGTAACTCAGGCCTTCGATTTCGCGCAAGGCGATGGCTGTGCGCAAATCTTCCGGCAAGGCATCCATGGCAGCATTGACTGTTCTGGCAATTTCCCGGCTCGCCAACACGGCTTCCGGGGTTTCCATGTCGCTTAGTTGCTCGCCGGAAACAAAAGTTTCGCCATCGTCAGAAATGGTGGATGACTCGCGGATGACGGGGTCGCGCGCGCTGTCGGCAATGGCTTTCTTCGCCGTATTGACGGCAATGCGATAAAGCCAGGTGTAGAACTGGCTGTCGCCACGGAACTGGCCGATGGCGCGGTAGGCGCGCAGAAAGGTCTCTTGCGACACATCTTCGGCCAAGGCCGAGTCGCGGATGAAGCGTGAGATGAGCCGGAAAATGCGGCGCTGGTATTTGGCCACCAGCAACTCGAAGGCTTTCTGGTCGCCAGCCTGAACTCGCTGGACCAGCAACTGATCGGGCGTCGGCTCCACGAGAGCTGTCACAACGCCAGCCGGGTCCGTAGCTCTCGCCAGGCAGTCGGGGAAATGTCGGATGACACGGGAAGCACCACACGACCCTGCGCGCTCATCCCCAACACCAGGAGTTGGCCGGGCAGGCTCAAGCCTCGAACTTCGGCAAGATCCCGCTGCTGGCTACCTTGCAGCAATTTCCAGCCGCTGGCGCCGTGTACCAAGGTGAACGCACGCGTTTTCCAGTAGGGAAATTGGGCCGCCAGCACCAGAAGGAATACTGCCAGGGACAAGCCGCCCATGACTCCAACCTCACTATGCCCACGCCATTGCCAGACATTCCAGACAGCGGCCAGCGCGACAGCGAGATCGAACCCAGTGAGCAGTGCATGCCAGCGGGCGAAGCGCTCCACATGGAGCTGAAATTGTGCTGTAGCCTTCATGGCGGAGCTTGGCCGGAATCAGACGCGGCGGAAGACGAGCGAGCCGTTGGTTCCGCCGAAGCCGAAGTTGTTCTTGAGCGCGTATTCGATCGGCATCTGGCGTGCCGTGTTGGCGCAGTAGTCCAGGTCGCAGTCTGGATCCGGCGTCTGCAAGTTGATGGTGGGTGGTGAGATTTGGTGGTGCAGTGCCAAGACTGTGAACAACGACTCCAAACCACCAGCGCCACCCAGCAAGTGCCCGGTCATCGACTTGGTGGAATTGACCACGAGCTTGTGGGCATGGACGCCGAACGCTGCCTTGATGGCATCGGTCTCGTTCTTGTCGCCAAGCGGAGTGGATGTGCCATGCGCGTTGAGGTATTGCACCTGATCCACGGCAATCTCGGCATTGCGCATGGCGGCCAACATGCATTGGCGCGGCCCGTCGACATTGGGCGCAGTGATGTGGTGCGCATCGCCGCTCATGCCGAAGCCGACGAGCTCGGCATAGATCTTGGCGCCGCGCTGGGTGGCGTGTTCCCAGGCTTCGAGCACCATGACGCCGGCGCCCTCACCGAGGACGAAACCGTCACGGTCTTTGTCCCAGGGGCGGCTGGCCGCGGTGGGGTCGTCATTGCGCGTGGACAGAGCCCGGGCCGAAGCGAAGCCGCCGATTCCCAAGGGACAGACGGTGGCTTCGGAGCCGCCCGCCACCATGGCATCGGCATCGCCACCCTCGATGAGTCGTGCGGCCAGGCCGATGGCATGCAAGCCGGTGGTGCAGGCCGTGACCACGGAAAGATTGGGGCCCCTGAATCCATATTCGATGGACACATGGCCGGAAATCATGTTGATGATGGAAGCCGGGACGAAAAACGGCGAAATGCGCCGCGCGCCTCGGTCGATGAAATCTTGGTGAGTCTGCTCGATCATGGGCAGACCGCCGATACCCGAGCCCACCAAGACGCCGACACGCTCGGGGTCCAGGCCGGCATCGACCAAGCCGCTGTCGCGCACGGCCTGCATGGAGGCCGCCACGCCATAGTGGATGAAGGTGTCCATATGGCGCGCTTCCTTCACCGGGATGTAGGTGCCGACGTCGAAGTCGCGCACCTCGCCGGCGATTTGCGCCGAGAACGTCGAGGCGTCGAACTTGGTGATGCGCCCGATGCCGGACTTGCCGGCAACCAGATTGCCCCAGGCGACTTCAACCGTGTTGCCAATTGGAGAGATGGCGCCCAGGCCGGTAATGGCGATACGTCGACGCAGACTCATGGGGAAAGGGGTCGCAAGGCGGAATCAGGAATCGGAAGTGCTGGCAGCCGTGGCGGCTGCACAGCCGTGAAAGCTCAGGCCGCGAATTTAGGCCTCAAATTTCGGTGCGACTCGCAAGCAAACGCAAGAGCCAGCCGCGACGGGTACGGCAGAACGCCGAGTCGAACGGACTGCTCAGGCTTTGTGGTGTTGCTTGGCGTAGTCAACGGCTAATTGCACGGTGGTGATTTTTTCGGCGTCTTCATCGGGGATCTCGATGCCGAATTCATCTTCCAGCGCCATCACGAGTTCCACGGTGTCGAGCGAGTCAGCGCCCAGGTCGTTGACGAAGGATTTCTCATTCGTGACCTGATCTTCAGCCACCCCGAGTTGCTCGGCAATAATTTTTTTGACGCGCTGTTCAATATCACTCATGTAATTCTCCAGAAAAAAGGCAATCGAATTCTAGCAATCCGGATGACGGCATCCAGGGATTCAAATCATGTACATACCGCCATTCACGTGCAACTCGGCACCCGTGATGTAACCGGCAAGCGGGCTGGCCAGGAAGCCTACCGCATGGGCGATGTCTTCGGGTTGACCGAGCCGGCCCAGCGGAATGCGCGCCAGCAGGGCCTGCGAAGCAGCCGCGCCCAATCCGCGCGTCATATCGGTGTCGATGAAGCCGGGCGCCACACAGTTGACGGTGATGTTGCGGCTTCCCAGTTCCTGCGCCAGGGCGCGGGTCATGCCAGCGACGCCAGCCTTGGCGGCGGCATAGTTGGCCTGACCCGGATTGCCCGATGCGCCCACCACCGAAGTGATGCTGATGATCCGTCCGGCACGCTGTTTCATCATCGGCCGGATGGCGGCGCGCGACAGGCGGAATACGGAACTGAGATTGGTGTCGATGACCGCAGCCCAGTCGTCGTCCTTCATGCGCAAAGCCAGGGTATCGCGGGTGATGCCGGCGTTGTTGACCAAAACATGCAGGCCGCCCTTGTCGCGCACCAGGCGGTCGATCAAGGCTGCGCCAGCTTCGGCGTCATTCACATCGAGCACCACGCCCTCGCCACCGGCCCCCAGCGCTTCGGCAATGCGTTGTGCGCCGGCTTCGCTGGTGGCGGTGCCGACGACATAAGCCCCCTGCCGCAGCAGTTCGGCGGCGATCGCCTGGCCGATGCCGCGCGTGGCGCCCGTGACCAAGGCAATCTGGCCGGCCAGAGTGGATGGTTGAGTCGTCATGCCAAAGCCTCCTTGATGCTGTGTGCGCTGCTTGCGTCGGTCAGGGCATGGCTGCCCAGATTGGGATCGATGCGGCGTGTCAGACCGGCCAGCACCTTGCCAGGCCCGCATTCCACGATGTCGGCGCAGCCTGCAAGTGCCAGGGCCTGGACACATTCCACCCAGCGTACAGCGCCGCTGGCCTGGGCCGCCAGCGCCTGGCGGATGGCCTGCGGCTCAAGGTGCTGGGCCACATCCACGTTATGCACCACGGGCACTGCAGGACTTCGGACCGGCACCTGTTCCAGGTATGCGGCAAGCCGATCCGCCGCCGGCTTGAGCAAGGTGCTGTGGAAAGGGGCCGACACCGCCAGCGGCAGCGCACGCTTGGCGCCACGCGACTTCAAAAGTGTGCAGGCCAGATCGACCGCCGCCTTGGTGCCGGCAATGACCACCTGCCCGGGCGCGTTGAAGTTCACCGCCTCCACCACTTCTCCGCTTTGCGACGTCGCGTCGCTGCAGACCTCGCGCACCGCAGCATCGTCCAGACCCAGCACAGCAGCCATGCCGCCACTGCCCACGGGAACCGCCTCCTGCATCGCCTGGGCACGAAAGCGCACCAGGGGCAGGGCATCGGCAAAGGCCAGTGAGCCAGCGGCGACCAGCGCCGTGTACTCGCCCAGACTATGGCCCGCCATGGCCTGTGGCATGGCACCGCCCTCGGCCAGCCACAAGCGCCAGAGGGCGATGCCGGCCGTCAGCATGACCGGCTGGGTGTTGGCGGTGAGATTGAGTTGCTCGGCGGGCCCTTGTGCAATGAGCGCGGCCATGTCCTGGTGCAGCGCGTCGTTCGCCTCTTGCAGAGTCTGGCGCACCGCCGGATGCTCGGCACATGCATCGAGCATGCCCACGGCCTGGGAGCCTTGACCGGGGAAAACAACAGCGAAGGGTTTCATGAATGGTGTGGCGAATCGGCAATCGGGTTGTGTCGGGTTGATGCAGCCAAGGGGGCACAGCCAGGGCTGGCGTGCAAGACGGCCAGCGCCTGGCGGCGAGTTCCTCAGTAATCCAGGAGCGCGGCGCCCCAGGTCAAACCACCGCCCACGGCTTCAAGCAACAGGGTGTCGCCTCGCTGGATGCTGCCGGCACGCACGGCAACGTCCAAGGCCAGCGGGATGGAGGCCGCCGAGGTGTTGCCGTGCTCCGCCACGGTCTGCACCACTTTTTCGGCAGGCAGCCCCAATTTTTTCGCCGTGTGCAACATGATGCGGATATTGGCTTGATGCGGCACCATCCAGTCGATGTCCTGCGGCGTGCGGCCGGACTTCGTCAGCACCTCGCGTGCCACATCTTCCAGCACATGCACGGCCTGCTTGAACACAGCCTGGCCGTCCATCTTGAGATAGGGGTGGCCCGCCACTTCGCCCCCGGAAACCCGGCCGGGTGTGCACAGAATGCCGGCCTTGCGGCCATCGGCGTGCAAGGCCGACGCCAGCAGCCCAGGCTCCTCGCTGGCGGCCAGCACGACCGCGCCGGCACCGTCGCCAAACAGCACACAGGTGGTGCGATCCTTGAAATCGAGAATTCGCGAAAACACTTCGGTACCGATGACCAGGGCATGGCGGGCCATGCCGCCGCGCACGAATTGGTCGGCCACAGCCAGGGCATAGACAAAGCCGGCACACACGGCTTGCACGTCGAACGCCGCGCCACCCGGCACGCCGAGGCGACCCTGGATGAGCGCCGCATTCGACGGAAAAATCATGTCCGGCGTGGAGGTGGCGACGATGATCAGGTCGACGTCGGCAGGCGTCAGTCCTGCGGCATCGAGCGCATGGCGTGCCGCCTGCTCACCCAGATCCACGCTGGAGGTTGCCGGGTCGGCGAAATGGCGGAAGCGGATGCCGGTGCGCTCGACGATCCAGGTATCGCTGGTCTCGACGCCGTCACGCGCCAGTTGCGCAGCGAGTTGCGCGTTGCTGACGCGATTCGGCGGCAGGTGGCTGCCAGTGCCGATGATGCGGGAATAGCGCGACATAGGTGCAGATTCTTGGAAATGAGAAGTGCCGTGATTCGATCATCGGAGGGACGCAAACTGGGGAACTGCACGGGCCATGAGCGCGTCGGGTCCCAGCCCGCTGCCCTTCAATGCCCGTTCGCCATGATCTGCGGGTGTGAAGTTTGCGCCGGAGCTGCAGCTTCGTCTGGAAGGGATGGGGCAACGGCCGGATCAGGCGCGGTGGCCTGCGTGTGCAGCACGGCCACGATGCGCTCGATTTCCTGGACCACCTGCCAGACCGCCGCCTCGTGCGCTCGCTCCAGCGCTTGTTGAAACGAGAACGCATCGGCCGAGCCGTGGCTCTTCACCACCAAGCCGCGCAAACCCAGCAGCGCGGCGCCGTTGTAGCGCCGAGGATCCACCCGTTTGCGGAAATGTTTGAGCACCGGCATGGCGGCGAAGGCCATGAGCTTGGTCAGCGGCGTGCGGGTGAATTCCTCGCGAATCATGCCTGTCAGCATCTGTGCCAATCCTTCGGAGGCCTTGAGTGCCACATTCCCCACGAACCCATCGCAAACCACGATGTCGGCCGTGCCCTTGAAGATGTCGTTGCCTTCGACATTGCCGAAGAAATTCAGGCGGCCCTCGGCATGCGCCCCGCGCAGCAACTCGCCGGCCTGCTTGATCATCTCGTTGCCCTTGAGGACCTCCTCGCCAATGTTCAGCAGTCCCACCCGCGGGTTGGGATGTCCGCCAGCTGAGGCGAATGCCGTGCCCATGACGGCGAACTGCAACAGATGCTCGGCCTCGCAATCCACATTGGCGCCCAGGTCCAGCATCAGGGTGCCGGTGCCCCGGGCATTGGGCAAATAAGTGGCAATGGCCGGGCGGTCGATGCCGGGCAAGGTTTTGAGCACATAACGCGCCACGGCCATGAGGGCACCCGTGTTGCCCGAGGACACGCAGGCATGCGCCGAGCCATCCTTGACCAACTCGAGGGCGCGACGCATGGACGAGTCTTTCTTGCGGCGCAGCGCCACCTCGACCGAATCATCCATCGTGACCACTTCGGTCGCCGGCACCACTTGTGCGCGTGGGTGATCGGCCAGGCCATGCTGGCGCAGACCGGCCTGCATGGCCTCGAGCTGACCGACCAGCAGAACGCGGCTCTGCGGATGCAGGTCGAGCAGAGCTCGGCAGGCAGGCAGGGTGGCGGACGGCCCGTGGTCGCCGCCCATTACATCGACGGCCAGACTAGCGGTCATGGGCTGCATGCAATGGAAAGGAAGCGCGAACTCCGGCGAGGCCGGCTCGGGCCGGCCGGATCAGTTCAGGCAGCACCGAATGCGCGTACGCTGGGCAAACACGATTGCATCAAAGCAACCGCGATCGGGCAAACATTCACGCTTCGGACTTGGTCTTGACGACCTGGCGCCCACGGTAAAAGCCGTTCGGGCTGATGTGGTGACGCAGATGCACTTCACCCGTGGTCGGTTCGACCGCAACCGGCGGTTGCTCCAGATGCTGGTGCGAGCGATGCATGCCGCGCTTGGACGGCGATTTCTTGTTCTGCTGTACGGCCATGGTGCTACCCCGTGCGAAAAATCGAAAGATTGTACACGTCCAGCCGCCGAGGCCGGACGGCTATTTGCCCTTTTTGAGACTGGCCAGGGCCGCGAACGGCGACGCGCGGGCGGGTAAATCAACCGGCTGGGCCTCCAGCCCTGCCACCACGATGGGCTGGGGGCAAACCTCGTGCATGGGCACCAGCGGTAGCGCGAGCAGCATCTGGTCTTCCACCATGGCTTGTATGTCGACCGCCACTCGCACGCACAGTGCTTCGTCCTCGGCTTCCAGTTCCTCTTGCGTGAGTCCGGGCTCCTGCTCCACCAAACGGAACAGCACCTTGTCCTGCACCCGTTGCAATGCTGGCTGCAAGCAGCGCTGGCACAACAGAGGCAATACGGCGGAGACCTTCAACTCGATCATGGGCTGCACGTCCCCACCGGGTCGTGCATGCGTGTAGCCGCGCACACGCCAGTCCACCTGACCCGTTTGAACCGCCGCATGTCCAGCAACGAGGGCGGAAAGCAGACGCGTCAGGTCACGCAAGGCCAACTGTCCTTGCTCGGTGCGCTGTTCGCGCGCGAGTTCGTGCAAATTCAAGCGCAGCACAGGCAATTGACTGAGGTGATCCACGGGCTCATCGGGCTTGTTTTCCATCATTGAATCAGTGTAGTTGCGCATACCTTCGCTTACGCATTTGCCGCGGCAATACTCCTAAACTGGACAATCCAAGCCTTGCATTGGAGACGTGGCGGCCGATTGAAAAACCTGCTGCGATCCCTGGTGGGAAGGGCAAAACGTTGAATTCGAGGACGCGAGGACATGGATTGGATTGCACAATGGTTTCCCCAAGGATGGGTTCATTTTTTAGGAGGCGGCATTGCCATCGGCCTGGGTGTCAGCCTGCTGTTCCTCTTGACCGGTTTCGTCGGTGGAGCCAGTACCACCTATAGCGCCGTGTGGTCGTATTTCAGCAAATGGCCGCATTTCCAGCATCCCAAATTCGTCATCACCCGCAACTGGCGTCTGGTCTACGCCCTGGGCATGATTGTGGGTGCCGTCGTCTTCACCTTCGCTGTGAACCATGGCGAGGGTTTCGTCACCCATGTACCTGCCTGGCAACTTCTGGCCGGCGGGGTGGTTGGCGGCTTCGGCGCGCGCATGGGCGGCGGTTGCACTTCGGGCCATGGCATCTGCGGCCTGGGATCGTTGCAGCTGCCCTCGCTCTTGGCCGTGCTCACCTTCCTCGTCACTGCCGTGGGCACGGCGCACATCGTGCGCGCGTTCGGGGGGTTCTGACATGACGAAGCATGTGCGCCCCGTTCCCGTGCTGTTGTCGGCGTTACTTGCCGGTGGTCTGTTCGGCTTCGGCCTGGCCTGGTCCACCATGGTCAAGCCCGAGGCCATCCTCCAGTTCTTGCTGTTGCAGAACATGGGCCTGCTGCTGGTGATGGGCGGTGCTGCCCTCACGGTGATGCTGGCCTATCGTCTCATCCCCAAACTGATGCGCACTCCGGTGTTCGGCCTGGGCTGGGGCGTGCATCCATCGCACCTGAATGCGCGCACCATCGTCGGCTCGGCCTTGTTCGGCGTGGGCTGGGGGTTGAGCGGTGTCTGTCCAGGCCCGGCAATTGCCGGTCTGGGGGTCGGAAACTGGCCGCTGCTCTACGTCATCGTCGGCATCCTGATCGGTGCGTGGATCGAAGGTCGGTTTTTCGAGAAGGCTTGAAGATGTCATCAGCCAAGCAGGCCGACTCTCGTTTGCCAGCGCCTCTCGTTTTGGCGTCCACTTCGGCTTACCGGCGCGCACTGCTTGAGCGCCTGCGCCTGCCCTTCACGGTGCAGAGTCCACAGACGGATGAAACACCACGGCCGGGCGAGGCACCGCTTGCACTGGCTCTGCGGCTCGCCGAAGCCAAGGCAAGGGCCGTGGCTTCGGCCGCGCCAGGCAGCTGGGTGATCGGCTCGGACCAGGTCTGCACCTGCGAGGGCCGCATTCTGGGCAAGCCCGGACATCACGCCGCGGCCGTTGGGCAACTGCAAATGCTGCGCGGTCGAAACTCCGTGTTTCATACCGCGCTGGCACTGGTGGCGCCAGACGGCGGCGTGCAAGTGCGCGAAGTCCCGACCACGGTGCGCATGCGTGCGCTGACCGATGCGCAGATCGAGGCCTATTTACTGGCCGAGCAACCGTACGACTGCGCCGGCAGCGCCAAGTCCGAAGCGCTGGGCATCGCGCTGATGGAGTCCATCCACAGCGATGACCCGACCGCCCTGGTCGGCCTGCCGCTCATCGCTTTGTGCGACATGCTGCTTTCCAGTGGCTACCCCCTGCTGCGGCCGGCACCTTGATGCCAACCCCGTCCAAGCCCAAAGGCCGCTTGCTGCTGGTTCCCACGCCGCTTGCTGAAGTCACACTGACGCCGCTGTCCGACGTCCTGCCTCAGGCCAGCATTGCCGCAGCTGCCGTGCTGCAGCATTGGGTCGTGGAAAACGCCAAGACCGCGCGCGCCTTCCTCGGTGCCGTGAACGCCGTGCAGCCGCTACGCATTCCACTGCAACAACATGGCATGGCGGTGCTGCCCAAACATGCCAAGCTGGACGCTGCCGCAGCTCGCGCTCTGCTGCATCCGGCACTCGATGGCATGGACATGGGCTTGATGTCCGAAGCCGGCGCCCCCTGCGTGGCCGACCCCGGGGCACTGGTGGTGGCGGCGGCGCACGACCTCGGCATCGAAGTGGTACCTCTGGTCGGACCCAGCAGTTTGCTGCTGGGTCTCATGGCCAGTGGGCTCGATGGCCAGCGCTTTGCGTTTCATGGTTATTTGCCAGTGGAAGCCGAAGCGCGCAAGCAGCAAATCCAGATGTTTGAACGTGAGAGCGCGCTGCGCCGCCAAACCCAGCTGTTCATCGAAACGCCGTATCGCAACGCGGCTTTGTTGCAGGCCCTGATCCAGACGCTGCAACCGGCAACGAAGCTCACCGTCGCAAGCCAACTGACCGCACCGGACGCCCGCGTGCGTACCCGCAGCGTGGCGCAGTGGCGCGAAGATCCCGGCCAGGTGCCGGAGAAGGTTCCGGCGCTATTCGGTTTTCTGGCGGGTTGAGCCGAGGAGGCTACGCGCCTCAGTGCAATGACCAGGTGCTGCTGTTGAGCATTTCGTGGGCAGCGCCCATGCCGAGGGAGGCGCCGAAGCGCTTGGCCAGGCGGTCGACCACGTTTTCGCGGCGCGTGTAGTCCACCAGGTTCTTTTGGTGCACCACGTCGCGCGCCACGCTGTCGGTGTCGCCATAACCATCGGCCAGACCCTGCTGCACGGCGGACTCACCCGTCCACACCAGGCCCGAGAAGGTCTGGTCGTTGATTTTCAGACGCTTGCCACGGCCTTTTTCCACGGCGGCGATGAACTGCTGGTGGATCTGCTTCAGCATGGACAGGGCATAAGCCTTCTGGTTTTCGGGCATGGGCGAGAACGGATCCATGAAGCCCTTGTTGTCGCCAGCAGCGAGCAGGCGGCGGGTCACGCCCAGTTTGTCCAGCAGGCCCGAAAGGCCGAAGCCCTCCATCAGCACGCCGATCGAGCCCACCAGGCTGGCCGGGTTGACGTAAATCTTGTTGGTCGCCACCGCGATGTAGTAAGCCGCCGAGGCGCAGACCTCGTCGCACACCGCATAGATGGGGATGTTCTTGTGCTTGGCACGCAAGCGCCAGATCTGATCGTTGATCTGGCTGGCCTGCACCGGGCTGCCGCCGGGGCTGTTGATGCGCAGAATCACGGCCTTGGTGTCCGGGTCGTCGAAAGCGTCTTGCAACGAGGCGTTGATGTTGTCGGCGCTGGCAACGGAGGATGCCGATATGTCGCCGTTCAACTCCACCAGTGCGGTGTGCGGTCCGGTGGCCGGGCCGCTCCCGCGCTCGGACAGATAGCCGCCGACAAAGATGGCGAGCAGCAAGCCGAGAAAGGCCAGGCGGAAGAAGATGGACCAGCGCCGGGCGCGGCGCTTTTCGCTCACGACCTCCATCACGAGTTTTTCAAGCACGCCGCGCTCCCAGGAGGGAGGCGCGTTGCGAGTCGGCTCGCCGAGGCCGGGTTCTCGCGGGGTGTCGTTGGAGTTGGCGTCGTTCATAGGCAAAGGCTGTCAAGGTAGTCAAGCAGGTGTCGCCGGGCGGTTGGCAGGATAGCAGCGGGGTTGGTCACTCGCGCCGGCAACTGGCTCAGACGCCCAGCAGAAAACGCTGCAACGCCGGCACCGAATCGGCGAGGAATACCGGCTGCAGGTCGGCAAGCTGCTGCGCATCGTGTGCGCCATAGGCCACGCCCACGGCGGCAGTGCCGGCGTTGCGAGCCATGAGCAGGTCGTGCGTGGTGTCGCCGATCATGAGGGTGCTCCCTGGCGCGTCATCCAGTTCCTGCATGATTTCCAGCAGCATGGCCGGGTGCGGTTTGGATGCGGTTTCGTCAGCCGTGCGCGTGGTGTCGAACAGGCCACGCAGGTCGGCGTGATCCAGCGCGCGGTCGAGCCCGACGCGCGACTTGCCGGTCGCGACGGCGAGACTGTGGCCTGCGGCCTTGAGCGCGAGCAGCATGTCGAGCGCGCCGGGAAACAAGGTCAGATCGTTATCGTGCGCAAAATAATGCCGGCGGTAGACCTGCGACAGTTTGTCGTAGTCACGCGGGTCCAGCGTCGGGGCGGCATGGCGCAGCGCATCGCCCAGGCCGAGGCCGATGACATAGGAGGCATCGACATCGCTGGGCACGGGCAAGCCGAGATCGCGGCATGCCGCCTGAATGGATTGGGTGATGACTGCGGTGGAATCCATCAGGGTCCCGTCCCAGTCGAACACCAGCAGCTTGTAAGGGTTGGGCATCACGGTTTCAGTTCTTGCCAACGGCTGGGCATAGCCGGCCCAGACGCTCGAGCCAGCGCGCATCTTCATCCGGCCAGTCGGCCTCGAGCAGCAGCGACTCGCCGCTATGCGGGTGGGATAGGGCCAGGTGCGCTGCGTGCAGGAACATGCGGGCATTGCGCGGCAAGCCGGGCACGACCTCGCCACGCGCCAGCAGGCGATTGAGCGCCTCGTTGCCGTATTTTTCATCACCGGCCACCGGGTAGCCCTGGCTTTGCAGATGCACCCGGATCTGGTGCGTGCGCCCGGTATGGATGCGCGCCTCGATCAAGGTCAGGCCCGCCACACCGGTCTGTGCGGCAATGTCTGCAGACCAGGGGTAACGCCGAACCGGACGGAACTGGCTGCGCGCCGCCTGGCCTTCGTCAGCCGTGGCGATGCACACCCGGCGCTCGCCGCTGGGGGTGAGATATTTGTGCAGGGGTTTGCTCACCGTCACCGCATCGCCCTGCCACAACCCGACCACCAAGGCGAAATAGCGTTTGTCGGCCTCGCGCTCGCGCAAGCTGGCATGCAAGGTGGTGAGGGCGCTGCGCTTCTTGGCCAGCAGCAGCACGCCGGAGGTATCGCGGTCAAGCCGGTGCACGAGTTCGAGATAACGCTCTTGCTGAGAGGCACGCATGGATTCGATCACGCCGAAACTCAGGCCGGAACCGCCATGCACGGCCACACCCGTCGGCTTGTTGATGGCCAGCAGCCAGGCATCCTCGTGCAGGATGGGGTACTGACGCGCCGGGGCCGCGGGCGCGGCTTGCGCCATGCGCACCGGGGGCACGCGCACCTGATCGGAACCAGCGAGTTTTTGCGAAACTTCCGCCCGCGCCCCATTCACCCGCACCTCGCCAGAGCGCACGATGCGGTAGATATGGCTGCGGGGAACCCCCTTGAGCACGCGGGCCAGGAAGTTATCCAGCCTTTGGCCGGCGCCGGATTCGCCCACTGGGAGCAAGGTGGCGGCAGCAGGACTGGGACGGTGCATATAATTGGGATGCGAAGCGCGTGCTAACAGAGGCTGGCTGAGTGGAAAATTGTTCGTCTTAATCTGCCGCAGGTTGTGAATCCAAGAAGTCATTCGCAACTGGCAACGATCGGCATTTTAGTTCGGCAACCGTGCAGCCCTCGTGGAGTTCACATAGGGCTGCCCCGCCAACAGAACCGGACTCTGTGCACCGCTGAAGTCCGCAAATCCGGGCTGTCCAGGCCGATTCGGTCGGCCGGCAAACCTTAGGAATAGCGCAGGACGAGCAAGCTCGTAGCTGAACGAACAGAATGCCCCACGACCCGGCCCAGGTGCCGCGGTTCTCGACAAAACGAAATCTTCCGTATCCATCTTGACCCACCATCGCTTCCCCCCGTGTCACGCACTTGCGGCAGGCTCTGCCCGCCGCGCTGCGCGGGCTGGGAACTGGCTGGCCGATGGCACGACTCCAGCCCGCCCAAGCCCAGGCATGCCCCCATGCGCTGGGGCAGGTGGCTGCGCCTCCACGAGGCCTTTGTCCTGAAGCCGGCGACGAGGTGACTCGTCGCTGCGCGGTCATTCTCCACTTCGGCATCGAGCCTGCTGCGCGAGTCGGGTCGCATCGACCCTGGTGCAATCACGCAGCCCGCCTCATGGGCGGGATGGAGACATTGAAATGAAACGCATGTTGTTCAACGCGACGCAGGCCGAAGAGCTGCGCGTCGCCATCGTCGAAGGCCAGAAGCTGCTCGACATCGACATCGAGCAGGTTGGTCGCGAGCAGCGCAAGGGTAATGTTTACAGCGCCGTCGTCACCCGCGTCGAACCCTCGCTCGAAGCCTGCTTCGTCGATTACGGCGAGGAGCGTCACGGCTTCCTGCCGTTCAAGGAAATTTCCCGCCGCTACTTCAAGGAAGGCGTGTCGCCATCGCAGGCGCGCATTCAGGATGTGATCCGCGAAGGCCAGGAATTGCTGGTGCAGGTGGAGAAAGAAGAACGCGGCAACAAGGGCGCGGCACTCACCACCTACGTCTCGCTGGCCGGGCGTTATCTGGTGCTGATGCCGAACAACCCGCGCGGCGGCGGCGTGAGCCGGCGCATCGAGGGCGAAGACCGCCAGGAACTGCGCGAGACGATGGAGCAGTTGCAGCATCCGGACGGCATGAGCCTGATTGCGCGCACCGCCGGCATCGGCCGCGGCGCCGAGGAGTTGCAGTGGGACTTGAACTACCTGCTCAAGCTGTGGACGGCCATCGAGGACGCGAGCACGACGCAGAAGGGCGCCTTCCTGATTTACCAGGAGTCGTCGCTGGTCATCCGCGCGATTCGCGACTACTTCACCAGCGACATCGGCGAAATCCTGATCGACACGCAGGACGTGTTCGAGCAGGCGCACCAGTTCATGGCGCATGTGATGCCCGACAACGTGAGCCGGGTCAAGCGCTACCGCGACGATCTGCCGCTGTTCTCGCGCTTCCAGATCGAGCACCAGATCGAGACCGCGTATTCGCGCACGGTGAACCTGCCATCGGGAGGCGCCATTGTCATCGACCACACCGAGGCGCTGGTGGCGGTGGACGTCAACTCCGCGCGCTCCACCCGCGGCAGCGCGATCGAGGACACCGCCCTGCGCACCAACCTGGAAGCAGCCGAGGAAATCGCACGGCAAATGCGTCTGCGCGATCTGGGCGGGCTCATCGTCATGGACTTCATCGACATGGACGAGCCGAAGAACCAGCGCGCCGTGGAAGACCGCCTGCGTGACAGCCTGCGGCAAGACCGCGCCCGCGTGCAAACCAGCAAGATCTCCAAGTTCGGCCTGCTCGAAGTCTCGCGTCAGCGCCTGCGCCCTGCCCTTTCGGAAGGCGCTTATGTCACCTGCCCCCGTTGCAATGGCACCGGACATATCCGCGACACCGAATCCAGCGCGCTGCAAATCCTGCGCATCATCCAGGAAGAGGCGATGAAGGAAGGCACGGCCGCGGTGCATGTGCAGGTGCCGGTGGAAGTGGCCTCGTTCCTGCTCAACGAGAAGCGTGCCGAGATCACCAAGATCGAACTGCGCCAGCGCGTCTCGGTGCTGCTGGCGCCGAACAAGCAGCTGGAAACCCCGAACTACAAGCTCGAGCGTCTCAAGCACGACGATCCGCGCCTGGAAAATCTGCCGGCCAGCTACCGCATGGCCGAGGAATTCGAGCAGGAAACCACCATCCTGCGCAGCGAGAAGGACGAGCGTCCGCGCCAGGAAGCCCTGGTTCGTGGCATCACTCCCGAAGGTCCGGCGCCCATGCCCGTGGCCGCTTCACCGGTGCAGGCCACTAGCGCCGCTTCGCCTGCGGCAAACAAGCCCCAGACGGCAACGACGGCGCCTCCCAGTGGTGGTTTCTTCGGCTGGCTACGCAAAGTTTTTGCCGGTGATGATGAAACATCCACGGCCTCACCGCCTGCTGTCGCGCCCGCCCCTGCGGCCGCCAGCAAGGCCGGCAGCGCGGACTCGACTGGTCGCAATGGCAACGCTCGCAACAACCGCGGACGTGGCCGCGACGGCAACCGCCAGGGCCAAGCGGCCAAGAGTGGCGCGGAACGCCCGCAGCGCGAGAACGGCGCACAGGCTGAAGGCCGCCGCCAAGGTTCAGGCAGTGGCCAGAACGCGACCACAAACACGGGCAGTGCTGGACGTTCGGGCCGCTCCGAGCGCCCTGAGCGTGGCGAACGCCACGCAGGTGCCGAGGCCAATGCCCAAGCCCCTGCCAAGGATGTGAAGCCGACGCAGCCAGGCAGCGAAGCGACCGTGCCACGTGCAGAACGTGCAGAACGTGGGGAGCGCCAGGAGCGTGGCTTGCGCAATGGCCGTCAGCAACGCCCCGCGCAGGCGCTCGAAGGTGCGGAAGAAACCTGGGAAAGCTTTGGCCTGAAGCTGCCGGAGAGTGATTCTGGTGCCCAGGGGCAAACCAGTACGGGTGCTGAACCCATGACGGCCAAGCCGCTAGCGATGGGGAGCACGGCAACCCCAGCGCAAGCCGAAGGTTTGACCGACGCGAATGAAGCACCGGCCCAGGATGACGCCGAATCGAGCGATCCGGCCAAACGCGGCCGCGGGCGCCGTCGTCGCGGTGGTCGCGGTGGTCGTGGACGCGATGCGGTGGCCGGAGATGCGGCAACTGGCGACGCCGGCGATGCAGTTGATGGCGCGTCGACGGCTGCGGCAACGACTTCTGCTGTTGCTGCAGGCGCCGAACAAGCTCAGCCTGTGATGCAAGTGCGCAGCGAACCCGCTGCCGCTGCTCCTGTCGCAAGCCAGACCGTGAACATCGCCGCCGTCTCGGCTGCAGCGCGCGACGACGCGCCGCAGCCGGAGGTGCATTCCTTCGCCGCACCACAGCCCTTGCCCGCCGAAGCCGCGCCCGCAGAAATCGCGCAGACAGCGAGCATCGAGCCTGTGGCTGTTGCCGTTGCGGCGCATGCCGAACCGCTGGAAGCGAAGCAAGTCGCCGCGCCTCTTCAGCCGGCATCCATGAGCACGCATGAGCAAGCACGTGCAAGTGCGCCGGCGGCTGGGCATGCCGACTCACTGCCCGCGTTGTTGCCGGTTCAAGACTTGCAATCCGTGGTCCAGGCCGCCGGCTTGCAATGGGTGCAATCGGACCCCGCTCGGGTCGAGCAGGCCCAACGTGCCATGCGCAGAATCCCTGCGCCTGCCCATGCGCCGCGGGTGCGCAAGCCCAAAGCCATGCAGGACGAAGGCCCCTTGTTGCTGGTGGAAACGCGCAAGCAACTGCCAAGCCTGCAGATTCCGGAGAACGGCCCCGGGCATTGAACGACGGGGCTGGCTGCGGCTGCAAAACGGACAGGTCTTCCTGTCCGTTTTTTTGTCCGCCATTCAGCCGCAGGGTTGCTCAGTGGCCCGACTGCAAGCCCAGCTCCACGTCCGGATAGCGCAGCACAACACCGAGTTCGCTCAGCAAGCGCGTGTTGTCCAGCAGACGTGACTCGGCCATGAAACTCAAGGCCATGGGCGACAGGCCGCTGGCCTGGGCCTGTTCGCGAGCGACGCGCGCGGGAGCGGGCAAGCCGTAGAGCCGGGCAGCGAGGTCGAGGTAGTCGCCCATCTTGATGCGGCTGCTGTCGCTGGCGTGATAGACGCGGTTGGGCGCGGCGCGAAACAAGGCCAGCAGCGTGATGCGGGCGAGGTCGTCGGCGTGAATGTGGTTGGTGTAGACGTCGTCTTCGACGCGCAGCGCCGGCAGGCCCTGGCGCAGGCGCTGCGCCGGGGAGCGGTGCCGGCTGTCATAGATGCCGGGGATGCGCAGAATGCCCAGGCGAACATGCCGAGCGCGCCCGAGACGGCGCCAATGCGCCTCGGCAGCGATGCGGCGGCGCGCGCGGCCGGTCTGCGGATGAGGCGGCCGCGTTTCCGTCACCTCGGCGCCAGCACAATCGCCATACACGCCGGAGGTGCTGGCATAGACCACGCGCAGCGGCCGGCCGGGACCTGCACCTATCATGCCTCTGCGCAAAACAGCGGCGAGCCGGGCGGATCGCGCATCGTCCACCCCAGCGGCGGGCGGTGGTGCGAGCATGGCCACCCAATGCGCCAGCCCGGCCAGGCGCCACAAACTGTCGGCATCATCCAGATTGCCGAGCAAGGGCACGATGCCAGCCTGGCGCAAAGTTTGCATGCGCTCCGGGCTGGAGGTGAGCGCGATGACGCGAAAGCGTGGCTGCGCCAGCGCCGCCAGGCGCAGCCCGATGTCGCCACAGCCGACGATGAGCAATCCGGGTTTACGAAACTGACGCATCAACATGGAAACCTGTCTGTCATGAGCTTTGAAGTGAGCGTATTGCCGAGCCAACACCGGTTCGACGTGAACGAAGGCGAAACCGTCCTGGCTGCCGCCATTCGCCAAGGCGTTGGCCTGCCCTACGGCTGCCAGGACGGTGCCTGCGGCTCGTGCAAATGCCAATGGATTTCGGGTGAGTTCGAACTCGGCGTGCACCAGCTCAAGGCCCTGAGCGAAGCCGAGCGCGCCGCGGGCTTCATTCTCGCCTGCCGCACCCAACCGCGCAGCAATCTGGTGATTCAAAGCCACGAGCTGCCTGCCGCAGGCATGTTCGCTGTCAAGAAAATGCCCTGCCGCGTCATCAGCATCGAACGGCCCGCAGCCGATGTTGCACTCATCCGCCTGCAGCTTCCAGCCAATGACCGTTTCGACTACCACGCCGGTCAGTATGTGCGGTTCATCTTGCGTGACGGCAGCCGCCGCAGCTACTCCATGGCCAATGCACCGGCTGGCGAAAAACAGATCGAACTGCACCTGCGCCACATGCCCGGCGGCAAGTTCACCGACCATGTGTTCGGCGCCATGAAGGACAAGGAAATCCTGCGCATGGAAGGCCCGTTCGGCAGCTTTTACCTGCGTGAGGAGAGCGACAAACCCATGGTGCTGCTGGCCTCGGGCACGGGCTTCGCGCCGATCAAGGCCATCATCGAAGACCTGCGCGCCAAGGGTCATACGCGTCCCGCGGTGCTCTACTGGGGCTGCCGCAGCAAGGCCGATTTGTACCTGCATGCCTGGGCACAAGAGCAAGCCGCGGCCCTGCCCTGGCTGCGCTATGTACCGGTGCTGTCGGAGCCGAAACCCGAGGATGCATGGAGCGGCCCCACCGGCTTCGTCCACCGCCAAGTCATGGCCGATTTGCCGGATTTGTCCGGCCACGAGGTCTACGCCTGCGGTGCCCCCATCATGGTGGAATCGGCCAGGGCGGATTTCACGACGCGATGCTTCCTGCCGGAAGACGCCTTCTTCGCCGACGCCTTCACCTCCGAGGCCGACAAGGCGGGGCCCGCGGCCTGAGGCTGAATCGCCGGTCGTGCCCGACGCCACCACCTGTCGCAACGCCCATCCGTGTATTCATCGACCTTCATCTTCGCCAAGAGGCAGTTCGACGCGGCGTTTCACCGCCTCGACCAGGCCATTGCCGCAGCGGCCCGAGACCTTCCCGGCTACCTCGGCGAGGAATCGTGGGAGAACCCGAGCACGGGTTGGACCTCGAACGTCTACTACTGGGAGACGCTCGAAGCCCTGCAGGCGCTGATGCGGCATCCCCTGCATCTCGAGGCCAAGGCCGCGCAGGCGAATTGGCTCGACGGCTACCAGGTCATCATCGCCAAGGTCCTGCGCGCTTATGGCGACGACAAGCTTGACCATCCAGCGCAAGGATCGCGCCTGCTCCCATAGCCGGGGAGCAGAACGAGCCGCGCTGGGCGACGAGCGGCTTCACTCGCCCAGGTAAGCCGCCCTCACCCGGGGGTCGTGCAGCAGTTCCTGCGCCGTGCCGGTCATGGTGACGGTGCCGGAGTCCATGACGTAGCCACGCTGCGCCAGTTCCAGCGCGCGCTTGGCGTTCTGCTCGACCAGCAGGATGGTGACGCCCTGCTTGGCGATGTCGGCCACGACCTCGAAGATCTTGTCGACCATGATGGGCGACAAGCCCATGGACGGCTCGTCCAGCAGCAGAAGCTTCGGCTGGCACATCAGCGCACGGCCCATGGCCAGCATCTGCTGCTCGCCGCCGGACATGGTGCCAGCGAGTTGGTCGCGCCGTTCCTTCAGGCGCGGAAAGATGCCGAAGACGCGGTCGATATCCGCCTCGATGCCTTTCTTGTCGCTGCGGATATAGGCCCCCATCAACAGGTTTTCCCGGATGGTCATGCGACTGAACACACCGCGCCCCTCCGGCACCATCGCCAGACCCATGCGCACCAGATCGAACGAGCCCTTGCCCTTGACCTCGTGGGTGGCGTAGGTGATGCTGCCGTCGGTGATGGGCTGCATGCCGGTGATGGCTTTGAGCGTGGTGGTCTTGCCCGCGCCATTGGCGCCGATCAGGCTCACCAGTTCTCCCTGACGGACTTCAAAGTCGATGCCCTTGACGGCCTGGATGCCGCCGTAAGCCACCTTCAGACCCTTGACCTGCAGAAGTGCTTCTTTCGAGCTGAGTTCGCCCGCGCCTTGCTTCAAATCCATGTGCGCTGCACTCATCTCAATGGCCTCCCGTGCCGAGATACGCTTCAATCACCTTGGGGTCTTTTTGCACATCGGCCGGAACCCCCTCGGCGATGGTTTTGCCGTAGTCCAGCACCGTCACGCGGTCGCACAAGCCCATCACCAGTTTCACGTCGTGCTCGATCAGCAGAATGGTGCGGCCGTCGCCACGGATGGTGGACAGCAGATTGCGCAACTGCACCTTCTCGGTGGCGTTCATGCCGGCGGCGGGTTCGTCCAGCGCCAGCAGCTTGGGGTCGGTGGCCAGGGCGCGGGCGATTTCCAGCCGGCGCTGGTCGCCATACGACAGGGTGCGGGCGCGAAAGTCGGCGTAGTGCCCGATGCCGACGTACTGCAGCAGTTCGTAGGCACGCTCACGGATACCGTGCTCCTCGTCCTTGAAGCGGCGGGTGCGGAACACCGCGCCGAGCAGTGCGCTCTTGGTGCGCACGTGGCGTCCGACCATGACGTTTTCCAGTGCCGTCATGTCCGGGAACAGGCGGATGTTCTGGAAGGTGCGGGCAATGCCTTCGCGCGCGACCTGATGCACCGCCTGCGGCCGGTAGGGCTTGGCGTCGAGCGAGAACTCGCCGCTATCGGGCGTGTACATGCCGGTGATGACGTTGAAGAAGGTGGTCTTGCCGGCGCCGTTGGGACCGATGAGGCCATAGATCTGGCCGCGACGGATTTCGATGCCGACATCCGACAGCGCCTGCAAGCCGCCGAAGCGCTTGGAAGCGCCGGCCACCTTGAGGGTGATGGGTTCCGTGGAGTTCATCGTGCACCCTCCTTGGCCACCGCCGGAGCTGCATTGCCAGCCTTGCTCTGCCCAAGCGCCAAGGCGGCCATGCCCTTGCCGTGCTCGGGCGCCGGCCACAGGCCCTTGGGCCGAACCAGCATCACCAGAATCATGGCCATCGAGTAGATGAGCTGGCGCAGGATGCCGGTGTCGACATACACATGGTTGAAGGCATGCTGCTGCCAATCCGAGATGAAGCCGGTGTAGCGCAACGCTTCGGGCAGCACCGACAGCAGGATGGCGCCGAGGATGACGCCCGGAATATTGCCCATGCCGCCGATGACCACCATCGCCAGCACGTTGATGGACTCCATCAGCGAGAACGACTCGGGCGAGACGAAGCCCTGGAACGCCGCGAACATCACGCCGGCCACGCCGCCGAAGGTGGCGCCCATCGAGAACGCCAGCAGCTTCATGTTGCGGGTGTTGATGCCCATGGCCTTGGCGGCGATTTCGTCTTCGCGCATGGCCATCCAGGCGCGGCCGATGCGCGAATCCTGCAAGCGGTAGCAGATGATGACCGTGAGCGTGACCAAGGCCAGGAACAGCCAGTAATACTGGGTGACCGAGGTGATGGTGTAGCTGCCGATATTGATGTTGCGGTTCAGGTCCCAGCCGAACATGCGCACCCCGTGGATGCCCGAGATGCCCTGCGGCCCGTTGGTGATGTTCACCGGGGCGTTCAGGTTGTTCATGAAAATGCGGATGATCTCGCCAAATCCCAGGGTGACGATGGCCAGGTAGTCGCCGCGCAGCTTGAGCACCGGGGTGCCGAGGATGATGCCGAAGGTTGCGGCCAGGCCGGCTCCGAACGGAATGATGAGCCAGATCGACACATTGAAGCCGTTGGGGAACATCGCCCCCAGGGCATCGAAGTTGCTGGTGAGCTGGTTCGACGACAGCAGGGCGAAGGAATACGCCCCCACCGCGTAGAACGCGATATAGCCCAGGTCGAGCAGGCCGGCGAGGCCCACGACGATGTTCAGCCCCAGGGCCAGCATGATGTAGAGCAGGGCGAAGGCGGCGATGCGCACCCAGGCGTCGCCCACGATCTGCAGCCCCAGGGGCATGGCCAGCAGCAGCACGGCAGCGAGCAGAAAACCGATCAGATGGGTTTGTTTGTTCAGCATGATGGTGTCTCCTGCATCAGGCGCGGTCGGCCACGCGCTCACCGAGCAAGCCTTGCGGCCGCAGCGTCAGCACGAGGATGAGCACAATGAAAGCGAAGATGTCCTGGTAGTTGCTACCGAACATGCCGCCGGTGAGCGTGCCGATGTAGCCCGCGCCCAGCACTTCGATCACACCCAGCAGAACCCCCCCGAGCATGGCGCCGGTGAGGTTGCCGATGCCGCCGAGCACGGCAGCGGTGAAGGCTTTCAAACCCGGCGTGAAGCCCATGTAGAAATTCGCCGTGGAGAAGTTGGCGTACCACATCACCCCGGCAATGGCCGCCAACATGGCACCAATGACAAAGGCGGCGGAAATCACCAGATTCGGATTGACCCCCATGAGCGCGGCCACACGCGGGTTCTCAGCCGTGGCGCGCATGGCCCTGCCGAGTTTGGTCCTGTGGATCAGATAGGTCAGGCCCAGCAGCAGCACGGTGGTGAGCACCAGGATCATGACCTGCACCGGCGTGATGACCACGCCGTGGATGTTGATGATCTTGGATGGCAGCAGGCTGGGAAAGACCTTGTAGTCACGCCCCCAGATCACCATGGCCAGGGTTTCGAGCAGGATGGACATGCCGATGGCCGTGACCAGCGGCGCCAGCTTGGGGGCGTTGCGCAATCGTCGGTAGGCCAGGCGCTCGATGAAATAGTTGAGGATGCCGCAGACGATCATCGCCACCACGGTGGCGATGACAACCGTGAGCCAACCGGGCAGGCCGGGGGCGATGTGGGCGAGCAGGAGAAACATGCTGTAGGCGGTCAGCGCCCCCACCATCATCACGTCGCCATGGGCGAAGTTGATGAGGTTGACGATGCCGTAGACCATGGTGTAGCCCAGCGCGATGAGGGCGTACATGCTGCCCAGCACGAGGCCGTTGACGATTTGTTGTAGAAAAGTTTCCATCCCGAGGTGTCCTTATGGGTTCAGGGTCTTGCAGAGTCCGGCCTCGCCACTGGGCCTTATGGGCCAGTGGCGACGGACTGGATTGAGCAGCGCTTGCAAGTTTCGTGCTCGAAAAGCGCTCGCGAACACGGCGGCGCCGGAACAAGCGCAAGAGGGCAGTGCGTGGTGTGAGCCTGCGGGCGAGGATGCCCAGGCATGGTGTTGCGTCTCCTTTGGCGACGCCAGTTTGGTGCGGCATCGCCTACGTTGTTGTCTGTATGGCGCGAAATAATAACCACAGGCAGGGCGCACCGGCCACGGCGAGCTTCAGGTTGAGCTTCAGGTCCTGGGGGTTGGCGACTTCGCGCCCGACTCGCGATGCGCCGGCTCTTCCGCGCTGGCGGCGGTCCGGGCCTGGCGATTGAGGCGCTGCAACTCGGCCATGCGCTCGGCGATGCGCGCCTCCTGGCCGCGGTCGGTGGGGCGGTACAGCCGCGCCTCCGGCAGGCCTTCGGGGAAGTAGCGCTCACCCGCGGCAAAGGCGCCGGCCTCGTCGTGCGCGTAGCGGTAGCCCTCGGATGCGCCGATCTGCTTCATCAGTTTCGTGGGCGCATTGCGCAGATGCATGGGCACCGGTGCCGTGCCGTGTTCGCGCACGAAACGCCGCGCCTCACCCGCGGCACGGTAGACCGCGTTGGACTTGGGCGCGATGGCGAGATAGAGCACCGCCTGCACCAGGGCGAGTTCGCCTTCGGGGCTGCCCAGACGCTCGAAAGCGGCCACGGCGTCGAGCGTGTGGCCGAGCGCGCGCGGGTCGGCGAGGCCGATGTCCTCGCTCGCCATGCGAATGAGCCTGCGGCCGATGTACAAGGGATCGACGCCGCCGTCGAGCATGCGGGCCATCCAGTACAAGGCGGCGTCAGGGTCGCTGCCGCGCACGGATTTATGCAACGCCGAGATCACGTCGTAGAACTGGTCGCCGCCTTTGTCGTAGCGCCGCAAGGACTCGGTGAGCGCCGCTTCCAGCAGGGCCAGATCGATGGTGTCGCGCGCGCCACCTTGGGCCGCCGCCGCCACCGCCTCCACCGCGTTGAACAGGCGGCGGGCGTCGCCGTCGGCATGCGCCGCGAGCAAGGCCAGCGCGTCGGGTTCGATGCGCAAGCCGCCGCTGGCCGCGAGGCCGCGCTCGGCCAGGGCCTGCAATTCCTCGCCCGACAGCGACTGCAGCACATAGACGGTGGCACGCGAGAGCAAGGCGCTGTTGACCTCGAACGATGGGTTCTCGGTGGTGGCGCCGATGAACGTGAACAGCCCTGACTCGACATGCGGCAGGAAAGCGTCCTGCTGGCTCTTGTTGAAGCGGTGCACCTCGTCGACGAACACCAGCGTGGGGCGGCCGTTGGCGCGTGCTGCTTCTGCCTGCAGCACGGCTTCGCGAATCTCCTTCACGCCCGCCAGCACGGCGGAGATGGCGATGAAATGCGCATCGAACTGTTTGGCGATCAGCCGCGCCAGCGTGGTTTTGCCCACCCCGGGAGGACCCCACAGGATCATGGAATGCAGGCGGCGCGTGTCGAACGCCAGGCGCAGCGGCTTGCCGGGGCCGAGCAAATGCGCCTGGCCAACCACGTCGGCCAGGGTGCGCGGGCGCAGCCGCTCGGCCAAGGGGATGACCGTGCCGTTGCGCGCGGCGTCGGGGCCAGGCTCGGCCGGCTCGGGGTCAAACAGGCTGGGGGTTTGCGACATGGCGGGCGTTGCCGAGATCCGGTCGAGCAAGGGCTGCGCGGTTGCAGCGTGCGGCAGCTCAGGGCTGCTGGATCACCGAGGCGCCCTGCGGCGCCTTGAAATGAAAACGGCCCGCTGGAAACGCCACATTGCGCTGCGTGTCGATGAACACGATGGTGGAGGTGCGGCGGAAGGCGTCGCGCAATTGCATCTCCACCAGCTCCGGGCCTTGCGGGGTGGACTTGAGGCCAATGCGCACCCAGTCGAAGGAGCTGTCCTTGCTGCGAGGCACGGCCTGCACCCACTGCAGGCCTGAGGTGCTCGGCAAGGGGCTGAGGGTGAAGAGCTTGCTCACGTCTTCGCCAGCCAGCAGGGCGGCAGGCGTGCCCGACAGCGCGCGCGATTGCGCACTGACCGTGACCTGATCGAGGTCGTGGTCGTAGGTCCAGATGGTCTGGCCGTCGCTGACGATGTCCTGGTGATAAGGCTTGGTGTAGCTCCAGCGGAATTTGCCCGGGCGCTCGAACTCGAAGCTGCCCCCCGAGGGGGCGCTGGCCTTGCCCTTTTCGTCCACCACGGTCTGGGTAAAGCGGGCGCGCGCGCTGTGGGTGGACTTGACCCACAGGTTGAGCAGCGCCGCACCGGCGGCGGGCTTGGCGGGAGCGTTGACCGCGGTCTGCGCCTGGACAGGCACGTATGGACCGAAAGCCAAGGCTGGGAGCAAAACGGGCAACAGCGCCGCGGCAAACTTGCATCGCGCAATCATTCAGGCAACTCCATCAGGATTCAGGATTCGGCACGCGCGGGCACCAGGATGTCGCGGTTGCCGTTGGTCGACAGGGGCGAGACCAGACCGGCCTTCTCCATCTGGTCCAGCAAACGGGCCGAGCGGTTGTAGCCGATGCGCAGGTGCCGCTGCACCAGAGAAATGGACGCCTTGCGACTTTGCAGCACGATTTGTACCGCCTGGTCGTACAGCGGGTCGGCCTCGGCATCGCTGCCGCTGGCGCCGTCGAAGCTGCCTTCGGCGCCATCCTCGCCAGACTCGGGTTCGAGCAGGCCGGGCACATAGTCGGGCTCGCCCTGGGCCTTGAGTCGCTCCACCACGCGATGCACCTCGGCATCGCTGACGAAGGCGCCATGCACGCGCTGCGGCACGCCTGAGCCCGGCGGCAGGTAGAGCATGTCGCCCATGCCGAGCAGACTCTCGGCGCCCATCTGGTCGAGGATGGTGCGGGAGTCGATCTTGCTCGACACCTGGAAGGCCATGCGGGTCGGGATGTTGGCCTTGATCAGGCCGGTGATCACGTCGACGCTGGGGCGCTGCGTGGCGAGAATCAGGTGGATGCCGGCGGCGCGCGCCTTCTGCGCCAGGCGGGCGATGAGCTCTTCGATCTTCTTGCCCACCACCATCATCAAATCGGCCAGCTCGTCGATGATGACCACGATATAGGGCATGTGCTGCAGCGGCTCGGGGTTCTCGGGCGTGAGCGACAGCGGGTTGGGCACATGCTCGCCGCGCTGGGCAGCCTCGGCAATGCGCGTGTTGTAGCTCGCCAGGTTGCGCACCCCCAGCTTGCTCATCACCTTGTAGCGCCGCTCCATCTCGCCCACGCACCACGAGAGCGCGTGCGCTGCCTGCTTCATGTCGGTCACCACCGGCGCCAGCAGATGCGGAATGCCCTCGTAGACGCTGAGCTCCAGCATCTTGGGGTCGATCATGATCATGCGCACCTGCTTGGCCTCGGCCTTGTAGAGCAGGCCCAGGATCATGGCGTTGATGCCGACCGACTTGCCCGAGCCGGTGGTGCCGGCCACCAGCAGATGCGGCATCTTGCCCAGGTCCGTGACGACCGGGTTGCCGACGATGTCCTTGCCCAGGCCCATGCTGAGCATGGACGGCGCATCGTTGTACACCTGGGAGCCGAGAATTTCGGCCAGGCGGATGGTCTGGCGCTTGGCGTTGGGCAATTCCAGCGCCATGGTGTTCTTGCCTGGAATGGTTTCCACCACACGAATGCTCACCAGCGACAGCGCCCGTGCCAGGTCGCGCGACAAGCCCACCACTTGCGAGCCCTTCACGCCCGGCTCGGGCTCCACTTCATAGCGCGTGATGACCGGGCCTGGCGACGCCGCCACCACCCGCACCGAGACGCCGAAGTCCTTGAGTTTTTTCTCGATCAGGCGCGACGTGAACTCCAGGGTTTCGGCGCCGATGGGGTCTTTCTGCGTATTGCCATGGTCCAGCAAGTCCAGCGTCGGCAGGCCGGACGTCGGCATGTCCTGGAACAAGGGCTTTTGCTTCTCGCGCTGCACCCGCGGCGATTGTGGCACCTGCGCCAGCGGCGGCTCGATGTACACCGGCGCGAACACCTCCTCGGCCTCACGCGCCTGCTCGCTCACCATATCGGCCTCGCGCTCCTGCAAGGCCTGGGCGCCGGCATGCCGATCCT
>NZ_JBTRXV010000017.1:0-54358 GCF_054608695.1 Thiomonas sp. | reverse complement strand
CCACGCTTCCTCCCCACGCTCTGTCGCCCTCACGCAGTTGCGCTTCGCTTCACTCGCCATGACCAGCTTGTGGCGGGACTTGCACCCGCAGGAGTGCGCCCGTGCCGGGCGCACACAATCAGGAATTCCAACCTATTCCCCAGCAACTCTGACCTATTCCCTGTGTGCGGTTTGGAGCAGGTCTGCAGCGGCATCTCGGTGTGCGGTTGCGGAGGTTGGATGGTTGGCGTAGCGGGCGTGGGTCAACATGGGACCAGTCTGCCGTTAGAGGATCATAGCCCCGGCGCGACGGATCGGAGCAGCCGCTTTGTCTTTTGGGTTCTATCTCAAATTGGTAGCGGCAGCCTGTGGAGCTTGTGGGCGAAGGGCCGTGCGGTGGGCAACCCTGTGGGCGGCGCAGTCCGTCCACAGGCGTTGTCCACGGCGGAGCGAAGCGACAGGCCCGGTGCGAAGCATCGTCCACAAATCCATAGGCTTCAAGTGCGGACGGATGCGCAATTGGCCGAGCGACGATTATGGCGAGGATACGGGTTCCGATCTAGCTAGGCGGGCATGTTGACGAAAATGCGGTCATCGACCTGGTCGGAGGCCGCAGCAAGGGTCGTCTTGTCATGCACCGTGGCGCGGCATTGGCACCGGCGATCCAAACTTCCACCGGGACGCTGAGGAGGCGAAGGCAAAGCCCGAAGAACAGCAGCCCTTCCAAGCCGACTCCCCTCTACGCTAGCATCTGCGCCGGCCTGCCGTCGTTTGCCCTCCTGGCTGTTCTTGATTGCCATCCACACCGCCTTGAACTCCACTCCGCAGAATCGCCACATCATGAAAGGAGATCGGCAGATGGTCGATGAGACGCGAAAAAAGGGTTGATCAGCGGTTCCCTATGCCTGTAATAATTCTTGGCTTTGTATCTATCTGGCACCGGTCAAAATGACTGCAAAAAATTCCAATGCGATCAAAGTTAGTTCGATAGAGTTTGGTAACGCGAAATTCCGCAAGCTGTCCAATCTCAAGATTGATTTTGCAGAGCGGATCACACTCATCGCTGGGCACAATGGAATTGGGAAATCCACTATTTTGGGTTTGGTATCCAACACTTTTGGTTATACCGACGAGAGTACGAAGAGCTATTTTGGCGAGCCTTTCTATGCCAGCATTGAGGGCATCGTCTACTTGGCGCTGAAAGAAGTAGACATCGCGCAAATAGACCCAACAACGGCTCCTATTGTTGTTGCCGACGTAGGCGAAATGACCGTCCGCAAGCGCTGCGCATTGACTAGGCGTGTTAAGTGGAAGCGTGCCCGAGTGGTGCCACGAACCATCGACAAAACAGGTGACGAATCAGTTGGCCAAGACGCCAAGGTCCCACTGCCAACGATCTATCTTGGGATCAAGCGGCTGGCGTCCATCGGGGAGGCCGCGGAGAGGGCGGTGATCAGCACGAAATTGGACATGCATACTGACGACAGCAAGCTAATGGCGGAGTTTGTCAGATCGGTCATCCTTGGCAGCCAAGTGAATACCGAAGTTACTCACCAGAGCATCAGGGGATCCAAGAAAACTGCTCAACCTGGGTACGTGAACCACGACGCACTGTCTGTTTCATTGGGGCAAGACAGCTTAGCTAGCATCGCCACTGCGCTTGCATCGTTCAATCGCCTCCAACGCGAATGGGGCAACAAATACCCGGGCGGGCTGCTGGTTATTGACGAGATGGACGCAGGTTTTCACCCCCACGCGATCGACCGTTTGGTCAAAGCACTGAAGACCCAAGCCAAACGGTTGAGCTTGCAGGTGATCGCCACCACACACTCGCCTAGGCTCATCGAAGCTGTTCATCCTGATGGTGGAGGTGACCCAAACGCACCTGATGCTGTGGTTTACCTGGTAGATACGAAGCACCCTCGGCTGGCTGAAGACCAGTCGCTCGCTGCGGTGCTGGACGACATGGCCCTGCGCCATGACGACAACGTCGTGGCTAAGGCAAGCAAACCAGCGCTGTGTGTGTATTTTGAGGACCTTGAGGGTGCGCAGTTCTGCGGCGCTTTACTGTCGTCCGCAAACAAAACGGCGCTTGGCCGCAGATATGGCATTCGGATCAAACTGATGCCGCTTGGGGTTGGTGGATCTAATTTAATCAAACTGCCTGAGTATGACCCAATATTCAAAAATCGTGTGCTCATTGTGGATGCCGACACGACAATTCCTAGGAAAGCTGCGGCGCGTGGCAATACTCTCAAATTGCCCTGCGCTAAAGGCGCAAAAGGCACTGAGCGATCTCCTGAAAACACCATAAAAATCTTCCTGCGCAACGTCGGCCAGGCGTCGGACGGCCTTTTATATGAGGCGCTCTTGCGTTTTAACATTTCCAACCCCAGTAGCGACAAAATTACGACGTCATTTTTTTCAGATGGCACCGGAAACAGCAATCAACGTGACAGTAGCAAGAGCTGGTGGGTCAATCACTGGGACAAATTGAAAAAGTGGGGTGTGATCCGAGAATGGGCTGTTTGCCACAAAACGGAAGTTGACCAATTTATTGGTGACTTTGAGGCGGCCGTGGCTAAGACAGCCAAACGGCTCAATCAAAAAGAGCTGGCCAAGACCTAAAGTCTTGGCTACAGTGCTTCCCCATGTACTCGAACAAGCTCTACTCCCCTTTGCGCTACCCAGGCGGTAAAGCGCGCTTTGCCCCGCTGATCACCAATGTGATGCGCACCAACAAGTTAGCAGGTGGGCACTACTTAGAGCCTTACGCGGGGGGCTCCGGTGTTGCCATGGTGCTGTTGATTGATGGGGTTGTGGAACATGTTCATATCAATGACGCAGATCCCGCCGTCGCAGTATTTTGGCGGGCTGTTACGCAGCAGACTGCCGAATTGGTGAAGATGGTGGCCAACGAGCCGGTGACGATGGACACATGGCACCACTGGCGGTCCGTGATGCTCTGTCAAGTGCCTGCGTCTGAACTGGAGCGCGGCTTTGCAACGCTATTCATGAACCGCACCAACCGGTCAGGCATCCTGAAAGGTGGCGTGATCGGAGGCAAGGCGCAAAGTGGCGCCTACAAACTGGGCGAACGCTTCATCCGTGATGAGCTATGCGTGCGGCTTGAGCGAATTGGCCGCCATGCAAGCGCCATCCACGTGTATGAGGAAGATGCATACCAACTGCTGCTTCGTTGCCATAAATTCCTACCCGCCCAGTCTTTGGTGTACCTAGACCCACCCTATTACGTGAAGGGGGCGGGGCTGTATCGCAACTTCTACAAACACGATGACCATGTACAAATTGCAGAATTGCTAGGCAGTTCATCCTTCCGCAGACCGTGGGTAGTGTCTTATGACAACGCAGATGAAATCCGTGCTATGTATGCCTATGCGCAGTCATTTACCTACGGTCTGCATTACACGGCCCAGCGCCGCTACACCGGCTCAGAGGTAATGTTCTTCAGCAAGCGGCTGGCACCGCCTGCGCAAACCCAAGGTCTTCAAGCTGCCTGAAGCCCGCCACTGGTACGGCAACCAAGAAGTTCGCTGGACTTAACCTGCGCGATTGCAATATTTTAACGAAAACAAACCACCGTTTTCTGTACGCCATTCGCCTGCCACTGAAAACGCCCTGTCGCGCTTGCTTTCGTCATCAAATGGCCGTAAAGTAAACAACGTACAGGCAAGGTACGTTTTCATGCTCATCGGCTACGCTCGCGTCTCCACCCAAGACCAACATCCCGAACTTCAGCTCGATGCGCTGAAAGCGGCGGGGTGTGAGCAGGTTTTCCACGAGAAGATGACCGGCAAGCTGGCCGAACGCCCGGAACTCGACGCTTGCCTGCGCACCTTGCGCAAGGGCGACACCTTGGTGGTCTGGAAGCTCGACCGCCTGGGCCGCTCACTCAAGAACCTGGTCGAGATCATCCACGGGCTGGAGCAGCGCGGCGTGGCGTTCCGATCGCTCACCGAGAGCATCGACACCGCCAACGCCAGCGGCAAGCTCATCTTCCACATCTTCGGCGCCCTGGCCGAATTCGAGCACAGTCTCATTCTGGAGCGCACGATGGCCGGGCTGTCGGCTGCGCGCGCCCGTGGGCGCCTGGGAGGGCGGAAGACCAAACTTTCTGCCGATGATGTGCGCAAAGCCGCCGCCATGTTGCTCGACCCCATGATGACCAAGGCCGAAGTGGCCAAGCATTTCAAAGTGTCCCGCGTCACTCTGAACGCCGCGCTCAGTCGGGCTGGTCTTGATTCCAAGCCCGTTGTCCGCCCTGACGACAATCCATCCAAGCACACCCCATGACCGATACCGAATTCAAAAAAATCCTCTGGGACGCCGCTGTGAAGCTGCGCGGCTCTCTGTCCGCTGCGGAATACAAATACCCCGTGCTCGGCCTCGTGTTCCTGAAATACGTCTCTGACGTGTTCGAGGCGCAAGCCGACGTGATCCGCGCGAGAGCCGCCGATCCGCACCACGACCAATATGTCGAGGATGCCTCTCTTCGCGCCGAACTGGTCGAAGAGTGGGTGAAGGACAAATCGTTCTATGAAGCCGACAACGTGTTCTGGATTCCCGAGGATGCGCGTTTTGGCAAGCTGCTGGCGCAAGCGAAGGCGCCGGGTATCGCCCACAAGCTCGATGCCGCCATGGCGTCTATCGAGGTCGAGAACCCCAAGCTGCGCGGCGTGCTGTACCGGGACTTTGGACGGCTGGAACTCGACAACGGCAAGATTGGCGATCTGCTGGGCATCATCGCCAAGATGAAGTTCGACCCGAAGGAGCACACCTCGCGGGACGTGTTCGGCGAGGTCTATGAATACTTCCTCGGCAACTTCGCCCTGGAAGAGGGGCAGAAAGCCGGGCAGTTCTACACCCCGCGCTCGGTCGTGCAAACCCTGGTGGAAATCCTCGCGCCCTTCGAGGGCCGCATCTATGACCCGTGCTGTGGCTCGGGCGGGATGTTCGTGTTCTCTGAGCGATTCATCGAAGCCCACGGCGGCAAAAAAGGCCAGGCCGTGGTGTACGGCCAGGAGATGACGGCCACAACGCGCAAGCTGGCCTGCATGAACCTGGCCATCCGTGGCATCGACTACGACATGGGCCGGGAATACGCGGACACCTTCGCCAACGACCAGCACCCCGATTTGCGCGCCGATTACATCCTGGCCAATCCCCCCTTCAACATGGAGTGGAACCCCAAGGACGTTGCCAACGACAAGCGCTGGGTTTACGGCACGCCACCGGCCAAGAATGCAAACTATGCGTGGCTGCAGCACATCATCTCCAAGCTCGCCACCAATGGTCGCGCGGGCGTGGTGCTGGCCAACGGCTCCATGTCGAGCAACCAGTCTGGCGAAGGCGCGATCCGCGAAGCCATGCTCAAAGGCGACATCGTCGAGTGCATGGTGGCCCTGCCGGGTCAACTGTTCACCAACACCCCGATCCCGGCCTGCCTGTGGTTTCTCTCCAAAAAGAAGGGGACGGGCAAGAACGGCAAGCAAGACCGCAAGGGACAGGTGCTGTTCATCGACGCCCGCAAGATGGGCGCCATCCAGATCAACCGCACCCAGATTGCGTTGTCTGACGAGGAACTGCAGAAGATCGCCCAGACCTATCACAACTGGCGCGGCACGGTCTGGAGCCAAAACGGCTATGCGGATGTGCCGGGCTTCTGCAAATCAGCCACGCTGGACGAGATCGCCAAGCATGGCTATGTGCTGACGCCCGGGCGGTATGTGGGCGCTGAGGATGTGCAAGACGACGGCGAGCCGTTCGAGGAGAAGATGGCGCGGCTGTCGGCGCAGTGGAGGGAGCAGCGGGCGGAGGCGGCAAGACTCGACGCGGCGATTGAGGCCAACCTGAAGGAGCTTGGGTATGGCGGGTGAACTCTTGTTCGGGCCGCCTCCGTCGGATTGGCGATACCTCACCTTGGGCGAGGCATGCAAACGAGCAGGCGGAGACATCCAGACCGGGCCTTTCGGGAGCCAGCTACATGCTTCGGACTATGTGCCGGTTGGTATTCCGTCGATCATGCCGCAAAACATCGGCGACAACCGCATCAACGAAAACGGCATTGCCCGCATTACGCCCAAAGATGCGGAGCGGCTCAGGCGCTACCTCGTCCGATCTAGCGACATCATTTACAGCCGAAGAGGGGATGTCGAGCGGCGGGCGTTGATTCGCCAAAAACAAGACGGCTGGCTGTGTGGCACGGGCTGTCTGCGTGTCAGATTCGGCCAAGACGGCCCCGATCCGGTTTTCGTGTCGCACTATCTCGGGCACCCGCTCGTTCGGGAGTGGATTGTCCGCCATGCACACGGCGCGACGATGCCGAATCTGAATACGTCGATTCTCTCTGCTTGCCCGTTACTGTTACCGCCCCTCCCCGAACAACGCGCCATCGCCCACATTCTCGGCACGCTGGACGACAAGATCGAGTTGAACCGGCGGATGAGCGAGACGCTGGAGGCGATGGCGCGGGCGTTGTTCAAGGCGTGGTTCGTGGATTTCGAGCCGGTGCGCGCCAAGATGGAAGGACGCTGGCAGCGCGGCCTGCCGCTCCCCGGCCTGCCCGCCCACCTCTACGACCTCTTTCCCGACCGGCTCGTTGAATCGGAGTTGGGGGAGATTTCGGAGGGATGGGAATGCGTATCAGCGAGCCGACTCGTCGAATTCAATCCATCCGAGCCTTTGCGAAAGGGGGCAGCATCCCCCTACATCGAGATGGCTGCACTGCCGACGTCTGGAAGCTGGCCTGAGCCGCCGGTGTCGCGGCCGTTCGGCAGTGGCATGCGCTTTCGCAACGGTGACACGCTGCTGGCCCGGATCACACCTTGTCTGGAGAATGGCAAGACGGCCTTCGTCCAGTGCTTGCCGGATAACACAGTGGGATGGGGTTCCACCGAGTACATCGTGATGCGGCCCAAAGCTCCGGTGCCCCCGGAATTCGGGTACTTGCTGGCACGCGACGCGGCCTTTCGGGAGCGGGCCATTCGGAGCATGACCGGCAGCTCTGGTCGCCAACGTGTTCAGGCTGACTCAGTGGCCGCATTCAAGCTTGCGGCACCTTCGAACGAAGCTGTGTGGGATGCTTTCTCGCATGTTGTCGCGCCCGCATTCATGAGCATCAAAGCCAACGCGGAGGCAATCGCAACGCTCACCCAACTCCGCGACACCCTGCTGCCCAAGCTCATCTCGGGCGAACTGCGGCTTCCCGAGGCAAAGGCGCAAGTCGTGGAGGCCACCGCATGAACTGGACAGCCATCGAATCGGTCGCAGCCTCTCTGTCTGCCATCGTCACGGGGGTGATGGCCTGGATGACTTACCGCACAATTGTGCAGGCCCGCATTCACCACAAAGACGAGTACCGCCCTATCCTTTCGTTCGCCCCAGTCGGCGTGGCTGACCCCGTGCATCGTGATCAAATTCTCAAAACCGAGATGCCTCAATCGCCGGACCCTGATTATTACTACGCGCTGCACGGTGTACTGAGCAACATCGGCCGAGGCCCTGCTTTGAATATCAAGCTGACGCTGCGATTCCTCGGCATTGAGGGATACGGAATCCAGCGCGAGCTTGCGCCGATAGGCGATGGTGAGCGCTTCAATT
This sequence comes from Thiomonas sp., assembly GCF_054608695.1. Lineage (NCBI taxonomy): Bacteria > Pseudomonadati > Pseudomonadota > Betaproteobacteria > Burkholderiales > Thiomonas > Thiomonas sp. The sequence goes on along the minus strand of NZ_JBTRXV010000017.1, from coordinate 46,759 downwards.
TCGCAGATCAACCCTTGCGGCTCCGAGCGCAGATCCATCGGGGATTCAACGATAGCGATTTCCAACTCAGTCTGAATACTCCTTGGGAAATTCTTCTCGATTACGAGGATGTATTCGGACAGTCGTTTCACACCATCCATTCCAAAGGCTGGGGGCGGCCTTGGACGGTGCTTGGTCTTGGCCCGGCCTCGAAAGGTCGTGACCTCAAAGAAGTTGGGGAAGAAGTTCAAACCACAGTACGGATGCAGGTGTACACATCAGATGTACCGATCGTCCCGGGCAATCCATGACCGAACTCGACCTCAAAAACGTTTACATCGCCTGGTGCATTTGTTCGCGGAATACGGACTGGATTCGGCCATAAACACGACTATGAACCACATTCTTCGCGTCACCTTATCCGTTTGGCTCCTCGCTATCGCTGGCGTGGCGTGCGCCGCCAGCATCTCCGGAACCTACGTTGGCCTTTATTCAAACGCAGCGGAGTTGCTGCAAATCGTCGAGCGACCTGACGGATCGATTCTTGGTCATTTCGAACAAGTGATGCTCTCGTCGAAAGGAACAAAAACGACGACGATGAATGCTGGGGTTTCAGGTGCAGTCAGCGGTGACACCCTCGTGCTCACACTGAAGCCTGCAGAGTTCATGGGGGGCACCATTCCATTATCCGGGTCCATCGACGGCGATACGCTGCGCTTATCGGGTGGCGCGAACGGGGGAAGCTTTACCGTCAACGCTCAACGATCCACGGAGGCGGTATTCAACCAGCGGGTGCAGCAGTTGACCGCCCAAGCCGGCCAAACCAGCCTGATGCAAGCAGAGCAAGCGGCGAATGAAAAAGAGCGGAAAGACATCGGGAATCTGACAGGGTGGCTACAAAATTACTCGCGACTTGCTTCCGTCCATCTGCAGAGGCTGCCAAAGGTGCCTCAGACGTATGCCGCTGTGACTTCAAAAATGGAAGCCGCTCTCGAGAAAGAAGAAAGTCTTCCTGCGGGGAGTTATGCGAGAGGTCAAGTTGACTACTTCATCGGAACGCTAAATTACCAATTCAATAGTCTCCACTACGATCTGCAATCTGTGGAATCTTCGTTTGGATACTCCGACGGAAAAATCACAAACTCGGGCGCGCCAGAGGCTATCTTGAGAGCACAAGCCTATTGCGGATTCGATCATCACCCGATCACGCTAGGCCCGGCTTGCGCAAACTTTCAAGTAGCTAACACTGCGTATCAAGCCGACGTGAAGCAGTTGGAGACCTTGTTTACTGCAGCGGAATCTGCCTGGAATGCGGAGCACGTCAAACAGAAGGCCATCGAAAAGCAGGCTGATGCCCTGAGCAACTAAGCAGTCCCCCATGACCGAATCCGACCTCGAAAACGCCTGCATCGTCTGGTTCCAGGAACTCGGCTATACCTACAAGGCCGGGCCAGACATCGCGCCGCGCGGGGCCACGCCGGAGCGCAAGAATTTCACTCAGGTCATCCTCCACGACCGCCTGCGCGACGCGCTCCACAGGCTGAACCCGAGCCTTCCTCCCTCCGCAGTCGAAGACGCCTTCGAGCGCATCGCTGGCTTCTCCTCCGGCTCCCTGGTGGACGGCAACCGGAATCTGTACCACTGGTTCCGTGATGGCGTGCCGGTGGAGATCGAGGTGGACGGTGCCAAACGCGGCGCTCTGGTGCAGGTGGTGGACTGGACCAACCAGGCCAACGACTGGCTGGTGGTCAACCAGTTCTCGGTCAAGGGCAAGCTGCCGGTGCGCCCAGACATGGTGGTGTTCCTCAACGGCCTGCCCGTCGGGGTTTTCGAACTCAAGAACCCAGCGGACATCACCGCCGACGTGCGCAAGGCTTACAACCAGATCACCAACTACCAAAACGAAATCCCGCAGCTTTTCGAGCCTTCCGCAGTTAACGTCATCTCGGATGGCAAAGTGGCCCGCGTGGGTTCCATCACCGCCGACTTCGACCGCTACGTGCCATGGCGTCTGGCCGATGGGTTCGACCCCCAAGGCAAGCTCGAACTCGAAATCCTGGTGCGCGGCCTGTTCCGGCAGGATACGTTTCTGACCTACCTGCGTGACTTCATCCTGTTCCAGCAGGAAAGCGGCAAGACCTTCAAGATCGTCGCGGGCTACCACCAGATGCGCGGCACGCTCAAAGCCGTGCAGCGTGCCAAGGATGCCCTGCAAAGCGCCGACGGACTGGGAGGCACGGTCTGGTTCACCCAGGGTTCGGGCAAGAGCTTCCTGGCGGTGTTCTATGTCGCCATCCTGCAGGAAACCCCCGAGTTCCAAAACCCGACCTTCGTGATGGTCACCGACCGCAACGACCTCGACGGCCAGCTTTACGAGACCTTCGACGCGGCCTACGACAAGCTACGCACCAAACCCGTGCAGATTGACGGCCACGATGACCTGCGCAAGAGCCTGAGCGAGCAGCCCGCCGGCGGCATCTTTTTCACGACCATCCAGAAATTCAAACCCAAGGTGCCGGGGCAGCGCCTGGAGCCGATCTCTGAGCGGCGCAACCTGGTGGTGATCTGCGACGAGGCCCACCGCACGCAATACGGCTTCAAGGCTGTGGTGGACAGCAAGACCGGCATCACCCGCTACGGCTTGGCCACGCATTTGCGCGACGCCTTCCCGCATGCCATTTTCATGGGCATGACCGGCACGCCCACGTCCGCCGAAGACCGCGACACCCAGGGCGTGTTCGGCGAGTATGTGGACATCTACGACGTGGCCGATTCGCAGGAGGACAAGACCACCGTCCCCATCCTCTACGAAGCCCGCGTGATCGACTTGGCTTACAACGAGCAGATCGACAGCGATCTCGACGCGGACCTCGACGCGCTGCTGGATGACAGCGATGAGGACGACATGCACAACCGCGCCGTGTCCCGCCTCACGCGCCTGGAATCGGTGGCGATGGCCGAGAACCGTCTTGGGCGGCTCGCAGGAGACTTGGTCAACCACTGGGAAGAACGGCTTGCCTCGCTCGATGGCAAGGGCATGATCGTGGCGATTTCGCGCAAGGCGGCGGTGGCTCTGTATGACGAGATCGTCAAACTGCGCCCCGACTGGCATGACCCCGATCTGAACAAGGGTGTCATTAAGGTGGTGATGACCAGCCCGGCATCCGATCCGCCAGAACTGCGCGCCCATGCCCTGAGCGCGGCGCAGAAGAAGACCCTGGAAAAGCGCCTCAAAGATCCAGACGATCCGCTGAAACTCGTCATCGTGCGCGATATGTGGCTCACAGGCTTCGACGCTCCCTCGCTGCACACGCTCTATGTGGACAAGCCCATGAAGGGGCACGGCCTGATGCAGGCCATCGCCCGCGTGAACCGCGTCTGGCGCGACAAACCCGGCGGCCTGGTGGTGGACTACATCGGCATCGGCCCGGAACTGCGCTTGGCGATTGCCGAGTACGCCAACCTCACCAAGACGACCGAACCCCCTGTCGATTTCATCGACAACGCGGTGCCGGTGCTGCTCGACACGGTCGATGTCATTCGCGGCATGTATCGTGGCTTTGACTACTCCAGCTTCCGGCAGTCGCCCCAGGCCATGCTGGCCATCCTGGCGCCTGCGATGGATCACATTGCAGGCTTTGATGCTGAGGATGACGGGCACGGCCGCAACCGGGGAATCAAGCGCTATCTGGATCAGGCCACCAGGTTGGCGCGGCTGCAGGCGCTGTGCGGCACGCACCCCGAAGCCTTGGCGCTGCGCGAGGAGATCGCGTTCTTTCTGGTCATTCGCAGCCTGCTGGTGAAGACCACGCGCACAGGTTCGGAGACAACCCAGGTCGAGCGTGAAGCGGCGATGCGCCAGTTGGTCTCCAAGGCCATCATCGTGGGCGAAGTCACCGACGTGTACAAGAGCATGGGCCTGGACAAGCCCAACATCTCGGTGCTGGATGAACAATTCCTCGGGGAAATCGCCAAGTCTCCCCAGCGCAATCTCGCTGCCGAACTGCTGCAGCGGTTGATCGACGACGAAATCAAGGCGCGCGGCAAACGAAACGTCACGCAGCAGGCCCTGTTCACCACCAAGCTCGAAGAGGCAATTGCCCGCTACCGGGCGCGCGCCCTGACCACGGTGCAGGTGATCGAAGAACTGCTCAAGCTGGCGCACGAGTTGAATGCGGCCAGACCGCCGGAAGGCATGACGGAGGATGAATTCGCTTTCTACCAGGCTCTGGCGCAGAACGAATCGGCGGTGCAGATCATGGGCGACCCGGTCCTGCGGGCCTTGGCGCACGAGTTGACGGACAAGCTGCGCAAATCGGCAACCGTGGACTGGTCCAAGCGCGAAAGCAGCCGCCAGCGCATGCGCGTGCTGGTCAAGGTCCTGCTGGGCAAGTACCGCTATCCGCCCGATAAGCAGCCGGAAGCCATCGACAAGGTGATCGAACAGGCCGAACTGTTCGCCGACGAATGGGCCGTGGACAGTGAGTGAGGAACAAGACCGCCCCATCGTCGCCTACACGCTCAGTGGTGTGCGAAAGGCAGTCGGGCACGGTGCGACTGCGCCGGAAATCGGTGACGTGGCGGCCATCATCAAGCAGGACGGCGGCGAATCACGCGCACAGGTTTACAGCGAGTATGTCGCAGGCCGGTTGGCTGCGATGGTGGGCGTCACCGTCGCAGCCGGGGTGTTCGTGGCCCATGCGCGAGGGCTGCGCTACGCCAGCCTGAAAATCGCCGAAGTCGGCTTTGCCTTGACAGACATCGAAGCGGAACGCGCCGGAGAAACCGCCGCCCGGTATCCCGTTGAGGCCGCCAACCTCGCCGTGTTCGACGCCTGGATTTGCAACGCTGACCGCGCCGGGAACCTGCGTGCCAATCTGGCACAGTCCACCGACAACATGATGATCGGCCTCGACCACGGCGGGAGTCTGCTGTCTGTGGCCGACACGATTGATGCCGCGCTTGAGCGGCTGCGACGAGCCGACTGGCCACCGGGGCATCTCTTTCAGGGGATGGTCGATCAGCGGTTGATGCAGCCCATGATCGATCGCATTCAAGCCATTCCTGACGAGGTCATCCAGGACGTGTGCATCCTCAGTGGGACTGTGGGATCGGCCATGCTGACAGATCAGGCAATGCTTGCCGAGGCGTTGATCTGGAGGCGGGAGAACCTGCAGATGATTGTGGATCGCATCCTTTCTTGATCGACACTTCCTTTGAGGTCGGTCTTCGAAGAGAATCGGCATGCCTTCGACCCCAACCAGGAGAAGTTTCGATGACAACGAGCAAAAAAGATGCGACGCTTGCGAGCAAAATTCTGCGTAAACCCGGAAGCTCTCCGGCGCAGAAATCAGTAGCCGGATCTGATCTCTCTCAGGCCAAGAAGAAGCCAACCCCTGCGCCGAAGAAGAAGAAGTGAAGGGCGAGCCTGGTCAAGCCTACTGGGGCGCATTACACGGTAACGCATGCTGCATGGGCCACTGAGCCGCCATCCAGCGCTTTTGCCCGGGCGTCAGCCCTTTGATCGTGCGCTCCAGCTTGCTGGCCTCAGAGCGGTCGGCACACGGCTTCGCAGCGATCATGCGCGATGGCTTGTTCAGCCGGGTGAACATCGCTCCCTTGCCGGTCGCATGCTTTCGGAACCGCTCGGTGAGATCCGGCGTGATGCCGGTGTAGAGCCTGCCGTTTTCACATTCGAGCAGGTAAACGAACCAGACTTGGCTACTCGGTGCGTTCACCACGAATGACCTCGTTGCGGCTCTTGGCCATCTCGGGATCAACGGTCATGTGCAAATCCCACTCAAAAATCTTCTCGACGTAGGCAAGAGTTGGCATGGAAACGCCGAGGATGCGATGCAGCGCACCGCGGTCAGTGATGCCGGAGCGAATCAGGTTGGCGACCGCGCCTAGGCGCAGGGGCCGCAGGGGAGCCCCTGCAGTACGGACGACCTTGTAACCGAGGGACTCACCGTTGGACTGGAAAATCCGCGTCGTGCGGCGATCATCTTCCGTCGCACCGATGTCTGGAACGAGCTTTTGCAAGTGCTTGGTCGTCAATGGGTCCAGAGGTGTCCACTGCTCGGCAAACAGCGCTTCGATTTTCCCGTTGCGCTTGCGAAAATTTCCGTAGGTCAGTTCGGCGCTCCGGGTTGGGGTTTGAGCGAACAAGGCGAGAAAGAGGCCACCAACGATCGCTTGCTGGTCCGAGGAATCGAGAAGCCGCCGCAGCACGGGAGGGATCTCTTTGATCGGCATGACGGCATCGACTGGCGGCTTCAGGCGCATTTTGGGGCGAATGAATCGCTGCGTTAGCCGGAAATTCTGCCGAATGAACTGGAGAAAAGTGTAAACCCGAGCCGCTGCCGCCCGGTTGGTGACCGCGATGTACTCGTCAAGGTGATGCTGCGCGACCTCAGGCCAGTGCTGCAGTCCTTTGTTGGCGAGGAATTCGCAAAATGCCCGCGCATCATGCGCGCGCTTGCGTACCGTGCGCTCGCTGTAGCGATGACCGTGCCGATGCTTGATCTCGGCGATTCTCTGAGACTTTTCAGCGAAGAGCGCGACGCCGTGATTCAGGTCGTCCGGCAAGATGACGACGGGCCGCACTATATTGATGCGGCCTTGGTCGTTGCTCGCGGCATCTTGCTGTCGGATGTGTTCGAGCGCATCCACGAGTTGGGCGCGCAATGCCGACCCTTCGGGTAATCGTTCCGCGAAGAGATGCACGGCCAGCCGAGGATGTTGTCGCAACAAGTCGTTGACCTGGTCTGCGGAAATAGCGCCGTCCCGGCTTAGATCGAGCACTTGCGTGGCAATGCCCAAGCGTGCGCTGTGCCTGACGTCCGATGCGTTGCGGCTCTGCAGGTAAGCGGGAACCGAAGCGAGGAGGTCGCTGGCGAAGGGGTGTTCTACGCGCTGCCAACATTCCGCGGGCAGTTCGCCGAGGACTTGGCCAGTGATGGAACGGCAGTTATGGCGTCGATGGTCGCCCTGGATGGGCGCGGAGAAACGCCCCCCACAGACGTTGCACACCCGGCTCTGGTTTGTCCGGGGAGTGCGCGATACCTGGGTCTGTTCAGTTTTTTCCATACGGGAACAACGTGACCTTTGGCCCTGTGTCAGGGTCTATCGCTTTCCGCTGGGATGAAACCTTGGCCTTTGGCCCCGTCGCGATCGTTTGTGCCGATGCGTCCTTGGCTCGTGTCGGCGTGTCGGCGGTCTTCGCTTGTGTCGGCATCGGCTCGTTCGCGCGCCGAATCACCGCATGCCGTGGAATCGCAATCGATGGGTCGAGTTCTTCATCGCCACCCAGCTCGATAACGATGTCATATAGATCATCGGGGAGGCATTGAAGGACGTTGCATGCTGCGTTGATGAAGCGCAGATCCGTTGCCGGCATATCGTCCTTCTCGAAACGTGAGGCATGAGAACTCGACATCGCGAACCCTGCCTCAGTCATGCGTCGGCCGAACTCGCTCGCACTGCGCAAGCCGCGCATGCGGATCAGTACGGCTAGGCGGTTCTTAATCGTGATCTTCATCGACGAGCCCTTCGGTCATAGCGTTGATGGCGTTGGTGAGATTGGTGATGCCCTGTTCGACATCCTGCCCAACGCGCTCGGGATCTTGGTGGTAGTAGGTACCCAAGGTCGTCGTCAGGTTTTCGTGCCCCAGTTGGCGCTGCAAGGCTTCCGCGCCGATGACTGCTGCCATCTGGGTTCCGTAGGTGTGTCGCATGATGTGCGGAGTGACGCGCACCGTAATGCCTGCATTCGCCGCGATGCGCCCGAGCATACGCCGCACTTGTTCCGTGCAGACTGGCCCGCCACGCTCGGACAAGAACAGAAGGGTGGGATCAGGAGTCGTCGCGCGAAGGAACTGCGGGCGCACATCGTCCAAGTACCAATCCATGACATCGCGGATGGCAGGCTGATACAGCCGCACCACCCTCGACTTGCGCCCTTTGCCCAAGACGACAGTCATCAGGGCGTAGCCGCCGAATTCGGGGCGCTTGAGATCAGGCTGGAAGTCTTGCAGCCGAAGATGCATCAGCTCATCGACGCGCACGCCAGTCATGAGCAGAAGCAGCACCATGACCTTGTCCCGCTGCAGGGGCTTGTAGGACTTGGAGCCGTGCAACTTGGCATCACGGATTTCCATGTCGAATTGCTCGATCAACTGCTGACATTGCTCACCCGACAGGGGTGTGATCGCCTTCTTGCGCTCATGCCGCTTGCGCTTGATCGGGATTGCGTTTTCATCGTTGATGAAGCGTTGGGGCTGGACTCCGAACTTGCGGTGGATGTCGTTGGACAATCCGCGCGAGTCGAGGACGAAATTCTGGAATGACCGCAGATAGGTGATGTAGGTTGCCTGTCGACCGAGTCCGATGTTCGACTCGTCAACCTTGTGCGCGATGAAGTCCGCAAAGTCTTGCGGCGCCCAGTCCCAGGGCGGAAGTCCCGTCCATCGGAAGAAACCGAGAATGGCGCCCATCGCCGATTCGACCGTCTTTGCGCCAAGTGCTCGCGTGCCCACCAGGTGTTTCTTGAACAACGAGAACAGCAGTGAGGCGTGCTCGGCCTCGGTTTGCTTGAGATCGCGGCCACGAGGCCCACCTGGACGAGTAACGTCGGGGGATTCTGTATTCCCTGACGTATTGCCCAGCCCAATGCGGACGATATTAGCCTTCATGCGATCAATTATTGCGTATACAGATAAACTTCGCAAGAAGGCGCAAGGTGCAAGGTTGTCATTCGTTGCACCCGTGCCACGGCGCCCGCAACAGCCCGACTTTAGAGGCTGCACCTCGAAAGCCCCACGAGCCAGGGTAGGAGCGGGCCACAGAAATCTCCGCAATGCACATCACTTTCGCGCAATAAGGAGAAAAATAGGTTGTATATGTTGTAATAAAAAAGCCGCCCCAGCAGAACGCGGGCGGCTTTGGGTGGGATTGCCTAGATCAGATGATCAGATAGCAACACACAAATGATTTGGCCGCTCGCGAAGCGCGGGGGCGATGGGGCGCTGGGCCAGGATGCGGTGGGTGAGGCAAAGATGAGGGATTGGCCGCGCTCGGGTCGTCGCAGGCTGGTGCGTAAGCGATTTTCTGATCCTCTCTCGCAAAATGTCGGCCGTTCTGGTTTTGAGAGTTGCGGCCAAAACGCCAACCATAGCCAGAAACGAGGTTGAAAGCGCCGAAATGGCTATCGCGACACTTGACGTGATAGCTCGCCAAATTAAGTGCCTGAGCGCATCCACCCCATCCCTTGGCACGAATTCGCCGTTGTATGCGCCAATTGCGGCGGCCAAAGCCAGAACCGTAAGCAACAAGAGCATGCAAACCAAACCCACAAAGCCAATCAGTGCAGCAGGCAGCGCTGTAACAAAAATTCCGCCGAGCACTAGCTTGGCAAAAGGGGCTTGCGTGAGATGAGGAAAAACCAAAAGCAATGCGTCCGCTGGCAGGACGACGATGCCTGCCAACGCGGTGAGTCGGGCGACCAACCGAACGATCGTTGGCATCCAGCCTTTGTCATTTTTATCTTGCGCAGGCCGCAATGCATCCCAGAACTCGGCGCCAATTGCTCTCGGGACTGCAAGCCAGAACGCTAGCAACGCACAAGCCAGTCGGTAGAAAGTAAGGTTGCGAAAGGAGAACATGGAAAAATTATCGCAAGCTCTGCGGACATAGTCAAAAAATCAACACACCATCAACAAATGATCGGCATCTCAAACGTCCGCACCAAAGTGACACTGGAGCAAGAACTCGCCCACAGAAAAACAAAAAAACCCTTGAAAAACAATTGCTTAGAATGCTAAATTGGTGGAGCCGGGGGGAATTGAACCCCCGTCCGCAAACTCTCTGCTGCAAGCTCTACATGCTTAGTGCCATCATTTGGTTTTAACCGCCAAGACGCAGATGGACATGCTTCCTGGCTAGCGATCCGCTGGATTTAACGAGACTGCGCGCGGCGCACAGACTAGCGATCTGATGTGAATGACCTTGCAGGTGTTGCCACCCCGGCCCATCAGCGTGCCGTTGCAAGGCTCGCGGCAATTAAGCTGCGAGTGCGAAACTATCGTCGTTCGCGTTTAACTTTGTTTCCAGTGGATTTACGAGCTTACTGGTGCTCGGCATGCACTCCACAGCGTCAACATTCACGTCGAAACCAGGTCGGCCCCGAAGTGGATATGTTAACGCGGTCGTCACCATGGCGCAGGCAGGCCAGGCCATGGCCCTGACGGCGGGGCGGTTCGTCCTCGGCATTTCATTGCGGATGCCTGGTTTGACTCTGGGTGCGGCTTGCTGTGCAGCACTCGGTTGAATACGCCAGCAGCGGCCTGCCGCTTCAAAACCCTATGATTCCCGCATGCCTGCCTTCACCACCTGCCTGCCGCCATCATGCTGAGAGCCTGCCTGCGGCGTTACGGGCTGTGGCCGACCGTGGCCCTGTTGACCCTGCTGGCCATCGCCGTGTCGGCGGGCATCGCCAGCAGCATGACTTACGGCGTGCTGGATGGCACGATGACGCGGTCGGCCTGGATCATCACCCTGCTGACGCCGGCGCTGATTGCGCCGGTGATGTCGGGCATCACCCTGCGCCTGCTGCAACAGCTCGACCGCGCCCACACCGAACTGCACGAGGTGATTCACCGCGACCATCTGACCGAGCTGCATAACCGGCGCTATTTCATGCAGATGTTGCACGAGGAAGTGGAACGAACGCGGCGGGAGGACACGGCTTTTGCCCTGGCCATCGTGGATGTCGACGATTTCAAGTCCATCAACGACCGCTTCGGCCATCTGGGTGGCGACGAAGTGCTGCGCCAGATTGCCCAGACCTGCCGCGCCGCGGTGCGCGAATCCGACGTGGTGGCGCGCATCGGCGGTGAGGAATTCGCCTGCCTGTTTCGCGCCAGCAAGCTGGACGCCGCGGAGCAACTCGCCCAGCACCTGCTGCAGCGCATTCGCGACCTGAAGCTGCAATTCCAGGGCGTTCCGCTGGCCATTTCGGTGAGCATCGGCCTGACTGGGGTGCATGGCCCGCAGGCAGACCTGGGCAGCGCGCTGCGCCTGGCCGACAACGCCTTGTATGCGGCCAAGAGCGCCGGCAAGAACCGCCTCGAAATCCACACCGCGCAGGCAGCCTGAGCCCGGGGGCACCGGCCTGCAACAGGCGTGCAGGCCGGTGCCAGGGCAACTCAGGCCGCGCCGGGTTCCATGACAATGGCAGCTTCACGATGAACTGAGAGTTGCCACAGATGTGTGGAATTTGCGGAGAACTGCGTTTCGACGACCTTGCTGCCGATCTTGACGCCGTGGCGCGCATGTCGGCGGCGCTGGCACCGCGCGGGCCAGACCATGCCGGCCGCTGGGGCGCGGGGCCGCTGGCCTTTGGCCATCGGCGGCTGTCCATCATCGATCTCAGCGCGGCGAGTGATCAACCCATGCGCGACGCCGACACCGGCTGCGTGGTGGTGTTCAACGGCGTGCTCTACAACTACCGTGAACTGCGCGCCGAACTGCTGGCCGCCGGCCAGCGTTTTGCCTCACAAGGCGACACCGAAGTCATTCTGAAGGCCTACGCCGCCTGGGGCGCGGACTGCGTGCGGCGCTTCGAAGGCATGTTCGCTTTCGCCCTGTGGGACCCACGCGACGCCAGCCTGCTGCTCGCCCGCGACCGCTTCGGCATGAAGCCGCTGTACCTGGCGGAAGACGGGCGCCGCCTGCGCTTCGCCTCCAGCCTGCCGGCGCTGCTGGCCGGTGGTGGCGTCAACACGGCGATCGACCCCATCGCACTGCACCACCTGTTCACCCTGCACGCCGTGGTGCCCGCGCCGCGCACCATTTTGCAAGGCGTGCGCAAGCTCGAACCAGCCCACACCCTGCGCCTGCGGCGCGATGGCAGCCGCCGACTGCAACCCTACTGGAGCCTGCAGGCCCAACGTCCAAGCCCGATGCCGAGCGAGGCCGAGTGGCTGCAGCGCACCCGCGCGGCACTGCGCAGCGCGGTAGACAGTCATGTGCACGCCGCCGATGTCCCGGTGGGCGTGCTGCTCTCGGGCGGGCTCGATTCCAGCCTGCTGGTGGGCCTGCTGGCCGACCATGTGCATGACCTGCGCACCTACTCCATCGGCTTCGAGAGCCTGGGCGACGACACCGAAAAGGCCGACGAGTTCGAATATTCCGATCTCGTCGCCCAAGCCTTCGGCACCCGCCACCACAGGCTCAGCATCCCCAACAGCGCGGTGCTGCAGCGCCTGCCGCAGACCATCGCGCGCATGACCGAGCCGATGTTCAGCCACGATGTTGTGGCCTTCGACCTGCTGGCCGAATGGGTGGGGCGCGACGTGAAGGCCGTGCTCGCCGGCCAGGGGGCGGACGAAGTGTTCGGTGGCTATTTCTGGTATCCGAACATGCAGGCCGAAACCGGCCTGCCCTTGCAGCGCTTTGCCCGCCATTACTTCGACCGCAGCCATGCCGAGTGGCTGCAAATGATCGCGCCAGAATTCCATGTGCCGGATGCGACGTCCGCGTTGGTGGAGCAGGCGCTGGCCCGGCCCGGCGCCGACACCTTCCTCGACCAGGTGCTGCGTTTCGATGTCACCACCCTCATCGTCGACGACCCGGTCAAGCGCGTGGACAACCTGCCCATGGCCCACGCGCTGGAACTGCGCGTGCCTTTTCTCGACCGCGCGCTGGTGGAGCTTGCGGCCAGCATGTCGCCCGAATTCAAGCTGCGCGAGGGCGGCAAATTCCCGCTCAAGGCGGTGTCGCGCGGCCTCATTCCCGACGCGGTGATCGACCGCCCGAAAGGCTATTTCCCGGTGCCCGCGCTCAAGCATGTGCGCGGGCCGTTCCTGCAGCGCATGCGCGAGCTGCTCGACTCGGCCGCCTGCCGCAACCGTGGCCTGTACCAGCGCAGCTTCGTCGACAAACTGCTCGCCGCGCCCGAGGCGCCGGAGCACTTCACCCGCATCAACGGCAGCAAGCTGTGGCACCTGGCCTTGCTGGAATGGTGGCTGCAAGTCCATGTGGACGGCGCCCCGGCCTGAACCCGCATGCCCCACCCCATGATCGACCACCTCAATCGCGACTGTTTCTGCATCAGCCTGGACCGCCGGCTGCTGTCCCACGCGCTCGAATCCGCGCTGGGCCAGCCCGGGCTTTACCAACTGGTGCAGCAGCGCAACCCGCATCTGTTCTCGGCCCAGCCGGTGTTCGTCACCGGCCGGCATGCGCAGCGCATGCGCGCCGTGGTGCAGGCGGTGGAAGCCGTTGCCGCCCTGCCCGCCTACCAGCGCGCCATGCTGGCCGCAGCGCCCGCCGCCGCGCAGCACGACCCCGGCAACCCGGGCGTGTTTCTCGGCTTCGACTTTCATCTGGAAGCCGACACCCTGCACCTCATCGAGATCAACACCAACCCCGGCGGCGCCCTGCTCTCCGCGGCGCTGGCACGGGCGCAACGCGCCTGCTGCGAGGAGATGCAAGGCATGGTGCCCAGCGCCGAGTCGGTCGACGCGTTCGAGGCCGACATCGTCGCCATGTTCCTGCGGGAGTGGAGCCGGGCCGGACGCGCAGGCAAGCCGGAGCGCGTCGCCATCGTCGACACCGCGCCCAACGAGCAATATCTCTACGCCGAATTCCTGCTGTTCGCGCGGCTGTTCGAGCGCGCCGGCATCGAGGCCGTGATCACCGACCCCGGTGAACTCCGCACCGAGGCGGGACGCTTGTGGCATGGGGCGAAACGCATCGATCTGGTCTACAACCGCCTGACCGATTTTGCCCTCGACGCCACCGCCCACATCGTGCTGCGCCAGGCTTGGGAATGCGACGCTGCCGTCATCACCCCCCACCCCCGCGCCCATGCCTTGTTCGCCGACAAGCGCAACCTGACGCTGTTGTGCGATGCGCCCCGGCTGCGCGAACTGGGTGCGAGCGCCGAGACTGCCGCCTTGCTCGCCGCGCATGTGCCGCAGACCGAAATCGTCACCGCGGACAATGCCGCACGCCTGTGGGCCGAGCGTCGCGGCCTGTTCTTCAAGCCCTGGGCCGGCTTTGGCAGCCGCGCCGCCTACCGCGGCGCCAAGCTCACCAAAAACGTGTGGGCCGAGATCGCGCAAGGCGATTACGTCGCCCAGGCGCTTTCACCCCCCGGCGAGCGCCGCATCGGCGATGCCACGTCTCCACAACCTCTCAAGTTCGACCTCCGCGCCTACGCCGACGCCGGCCAGGTGCAGTGGTTCTCCGCCCGCCTTTACCAAGGCCAGACCACCAACTTCCGCACACCTGGAGGCGGCTTCGCCCCGGTGTACACCGAGCCGACCGCAACGATCGCTGCGGCGTTTCAACCCCGGCCGATGCCGTAGTAGGACAGCCCTGCGGCGCGCACGGTTTGCGGATCCCAGAGGTTGCGGCCATCGAACACCACCTTGGCGCGCAACTGCGATGCAAGCTGATTGAAGTCAGGCGAGCGAAAGGCGTGCCATTCAGTGACCACGGCCAGGGCGTCGGCACCCTGCAGCGCCGACTTGGCGTTCTTCGCCAGGGTCAGCCCGGCGCGCTCACCCCAATGCCTGGCGGCGGATTCCATCGCCACCGGGTCGAAGGCCTGGACCTTGGCGCCGGCTGCCAGCAGCGCTTCGATCAGGTCGATGCTGGGGGCGTCGCGCATATCGTCGGTGTTGGGCTTGAACGCCAGGCCCCAGATGGCGAAGGTCTTGCCCTTCAAGCCGTCGGCGGCGAAATGGGCCGAAATTTTCTCGAACAGGCGCTGCTTCTGGCGCTGGTTGACGGCGTCCACCGCCTCGGCCAGTTCGGCGTGCAGGCCGGCCTCGTGGGCCATGAACGCCAGGGCCTTCACGTCCTTGGGGAAACACGAACCGCCATAGCCCGCGCCGGCATACAGGAAGTGGCTGCCGATGCGATGGTCCACGCCCATGCCCAAGCGCACCTGCTCGATGTCGGCGCCGACGGCTTCGGCCAGGCGCGCCAGCTCGTTCATGAAGGAAATGCGCGTGGCCAGCATGGCATTGGCGGCGTATTTGGTGAGTTCGGAACTGGCCGGGTTCATCACCATGATTTTTTCGTGGTTGCGGTTGAACGGACGGTACAACTCGCGCATGACGGCAACGGCGCGCTCGTCGCTGCTGCCCAGCACGATGCGGTCGCCACGGGTGAAGTCCTCGATGGCCGAGCCCTCTTTCAGGAACTCGGGGTTGCTCACCACGCTGACCCAATGCCGCACGCCGCGCTTGGCCAGCTCGACGTCGATGGCGCCGTGCACCATGGCCACGGTCCCCACCGGCGCGGTGGATTTCTGCACCACCACCAGCGGGCCATTCACGGTGCGGCCAATCTCGGCGGCGGCACCGCGCACCTGGCTCATGTCGGCCTGGCCGCTGGGCAGCGGCGGCGTGCCCACGGCGATGAAGCAGACCTGCGCATCCTCCAGCCCCTGTTCCAGGCTGGACACGAAGTGCATGCGCCCGGCCTCGGCGTTGCGTGCCACCAGCTCGCTCAGGCCCGGTTCGTAGAACGGCACCTGGGCCTTGGCCAGCGCGGCGATGCGGCTCGGGTCACGCTCGACGCAGGTGACGGTATTGCCCACTTCGGCAAAGCAGGCGGCAGTGACCAAGCCCACATAGCCGGCGCCGATGACGGTGACTCGCATGAAGACATCCTCTCCAGGTGACGAAGCGCGGCTTCCGAGTTCCTTGGACCCCATCGGGGGCAGTGCAGCCGGGGGCTCGGTAGGTCGCAATAGCGCGTTATTGTGCAATGGTGACGTGACGTGCGCCGCACCACGCGTTCGATGCCAAGTCACACCCCGGAGCGTCCGCCAGCGCAGGCGCCGCGATGGCTTGATGCACATCAAGCGGTCTGCGGCGGCGCAGCATTACAAACGATGCAGAACTGCTTCAGGAGATGGGCATGAAGTCAAACACGCAACCCCGTCCGGCCCGACGTGGCGAACCGCGCAGGGTGATCGTGAGCGCGACGTCAAGGCGCAAGCCCGTCGAGCCCCAGCCGGCGCCGGGCCGGGTTGAAACCGGCCGCATGCACCCGATGCAACCGGCCCAACCGGCGCAGCCCGCATCGGCACCCGAGCGGCCATCGCCCTTGCCGATCCAGCCGATTCCAGCCGTGTCCCCTCTGGCGCCACCACCACGGCCTGACGCAGGACTGGCGGATCTCATCGACCACGCCGCCCATGCCATGCAGGCACGGCGCACCCTGGGGCTTTCACCCGCGGCCTTGGGCCTGGCTGCGGCCGACTGGTGGGGCCACCTCGCTGCCTCCCCGGGCAAGCGCCTGGCGCTGGCCAACCATGCTCTGCGCCAGACCGCCGCCTATGCCAACTATGCCGTGCGTGCCATGGGCCATCGCCCGGGTGAATGCGACACGCCGAACTGCATCGGCGCAAGCCCGAACGACCGCCGCTTTGCCGACCCGGCCTGGCAGCGCTACCCCTTCAACCTGCTGCAGCAAGCCTTCCTGCTGCAGGAAGACTGGTGGCGCGAAGCCACCACCGGGGTGCATGGCGTTTCGGCGCATCACGAACAGGTGGTGGCCTTCGCCGCACGGCAATGGCTGGACATGCTCGCGCCCAGCAACTCGCCGCTCACCAACCCCGAGGTCATCGACGCCACGCTCCAGCACGGCGGCATGAATCTGCTGGAGGGCGCCAAGGCGTGGATGGACGACGCGCAGCGCGCCGTCACGGGTCAGCCCCCCGCGGGCACGGAACACTTCATTCCTGGCAGGGAGGTGGCCGCCACGCCTGGCAAGGTGGTGCTGCGCAACCGGCTGATCGAACTGATCCAGTACAGCCCGAGCACGCCGCAGGTGCGCGCCGAGCCGGTGTTGATCGTGCCGGCGTGGATCATGAAGTACTACATCCTGGATCTGTCGCCGCAGAATTCCCTCGTGAAATACCTGGTCGACCAAGGCCACACCGTGTTCATGATCTCATGGAAAAACCCCACCAGTGATGACCGCGACCTCGGCATGGACGATTACCTCAAGCTCGGCCCGCTGGCGGCACTCGATGCCGTGCAGCGCATCGTGCCGGGCCACAAGGTGCACGCCGCCGGTTACTGCCTCGGCGGCACGCTGCTGGCCATCGCTGCGGCGGCCCTGGCGGCGAAAAAAGACACGCGCCTGGCCACGGTGACGATGCTGGCGTCGCAGACCGACTTCACCGAGCCCGGCGAGCTGTCGTTGTTCATCGACGAAAGCCAGGTGAGTTTCCTCGAAGACATGATGTGGGCGCAGGGGTATCTGGACACCACGCAGATGGCCGGCGCTTTCCAGATGCTGCGCTCTTACGACTTGATCTGGTCGCGCATCACCCGCGACTACCTGCTCGGCGAACGCCGCCCGCCCAACGACCTGATGGCCTGGAATGCCGATGCCACGCGCATGCCGTTTCGCATGCACAGCGAATATCTGCGCGGCCTGTATCTGCGCAACGATCTGGCCGAAGGCCGCTGGAAGGTGGACGGCCAGGCCGTCACCGTGGAGAACGTGCCGCAGCCGTGGTTCGTCATCAGCACCGAAGCCGACCACGTCGCGCCATGGCGCTCGGTCTACAAGATTCACCTGCTGGCCGACAGTGAAATCACCTTCGTGCTCACCAGCGGCGGCCACAACGCCGGCATCGTCAGCGAGCCGGGGCACCCGCACCGGCACTTCCGCTGGGCCACGCAGGCGCGCGACGCAGCCTTCCTCGCCCCGGAACAGTGGCTGGAACAGGCCGCGCTGGAACCGGGCTCGTGGTGGCCGCGCTGGCACGATTGGCTGGTGGCGCACGGCAGCGGCATGGCGCCACCGCCGCGCCTGGGCGCGCCCGAACTGCCGCCGCTGATGGACGCACCCGGGAGTTATGTGCTAAAGCGCTGAATCCGGCTGAACTGCAAGCGACCACGAGAGCTACATGACCGAACTGATCGAAAACCGCCCGTTGGCTGAACTCAAGATCGGCGACAGCGCAAGCCTCACGCGCAACTTCACCGAGGACGACGTGCAGACCTTCGCATTGATGTCGGGTGACGTGAACCCCTCGCATGTGGACGCCACCTTCGCCGCCAGCGATCCCTTCCACAAGATTGTGGCGCACGGCATGTGGAGTGCGGCGCTCATCTCCAACGTGCTGGGCACGCAGCTGCCTGGACCTGGCACGGTCTACCTCGGCCAGAACCTCCAATTCCTCAAGCCTGTTTTCCTGGACGACACGGTGCGCGTCACCGTGACCGTGGCCGCCATCGACACGGCCACCGGCCACGCCCCGCGCGCCACCCTGCATTGCCGCGTGGTCAACCAGCGCAACGAAACCGTGGTGCAAGGCGACGCCCAGGTGCTGGTGCCGACTGAAAAGATCAGCCGCCCGCGGGTCCATTTGCCACGGCTGGAATTGCGCGACCCCGGCGTGAAGCTGCGCGCGCTGGTCGCGCAGGCCCAGGCTGCCGCCAGCGGCCGCGCACCGCTGGCGATGGCGGTTGTGCATGCGGTCGACGCCGTGTCGCTGGGCGGCGCGGTGGATGCGGCGCAGGCCGGGCTCATCGCCCCGGTGTTCGTCGGCCCCGAGGCGAAGATCCGCGCCGCCGCCGCCGCCGCCGGCATCGACCTCGGCCCCTACCCCATCGTGGCCACCGAGCACAGCCACGCGGCGGCGGCGAAAGCCGTGGCGATGGCACGCGCCGGCGAGGTGCAAGCGCTGATGAAAGGCTCGCTGCACACCGACGAGCTGATGCACGCCGTGGTCGACGCCGAGAATGGCCTGCGCACGGCGCGGCGCATCAGCCATGTGTTCGTGATCGACGCCGTGGGCCAGCCGCGCCTGCAGCTGCTGACCGATGCGGCGGTGAACGTGACGCCCGACCTGGAGGCCAAGCGCGACATCGTGCAAAACGCCATCGATCTGGCGCATGCCCTGGGCATCGCGCAACCCAAGGTCGCCATTCTCTCGGCGGTGGAAACCGTGAACCCGAAGATCCCCTCCACCATCGACGCCGCGGCACTTTGCAAAATGGCCGATCGCGGCCAGATCCAAGGCGGCCTGCTCGACGGCCCGCTGGCCTTCGACAACGCCGTGTCCAAGCGCGCGGCGCAGACCAAGGGCATCGTCTCGGAAGTGGCCGGCGACGCCGACATCCTGGTCGCGCCCGACCTGGAAGCCGGCAATATGCTGGCCAAACAACTCGAATACCTGGCCGAGGCCAAGGTCGCCGGCATCGTGCTGGGCACGCGCGTGCCGGTGGTGCTCACCAGCCGTTCCGACCTGCCCGATGCACGCATGGCGTCTTGCGCGCTGGCGGTGTTGCTGGCGGCAGCCACAAGACCGCCAGCGTCCACATCGCAAGACCCGATGACCAGCGCATGACGTCCACCATCCTCTGCTTCAACGCGGGCTCATCCAGCCTGAAGTTCGCGTTGTTCGATGCCGAGGCCGCGCGCCACCCATCGGGCCTGCCCGTGGCCATGCTGCGCGGCGAGATCGACGCGCCGCAGGGCAAGCCCATGCTCAGTTATGCCCGTGCCGGCCAGACCACCCAAAGCCTGGCGCCAGGAGCCGTGCGCGGCGACATCGGCGCCGAAACCGCGTGGCTCATCGCCTGGCTCGCGCGCACTTGCGACGCACCCCGGCCCATCGCCGTGGCGCACCGCATCGTCCACGGCGGCCTGCATTACACCAAAGCCGTGCGCATCACGCCCGAGGTGTTCAGCGACTTGCAGGCGCTCACCAGCCTCGCCCCGCTGCACCAGGGCCCAGGACTTGCCGGGGTGCAGGCGGCGCAGGCCGCCTTGCCCGAAGCCGTGCAACTGGCCTGTTTCGACACGGCCTTCCATGCAGGCCATACGGATGCCGAGCGGCGCTACGCGATTCCGCGCAGCTGGCACGATCGCGGCTACCAGCGCTACGGCTTTCACGGGCTGTCGTTCGAGGCCATCAGCCGCCGCCTGCCGGCCGTGTTGGGCGAGCGCGCGCAAGCTGCGGTGCTGGTGGCGCATCTGGGCAGCGGCGCCAGCCTGTGCGGCATGCACGGCCTGCAAAGCGTCACCACCACCATGGGGTTCACCGCGCTCGACGGCTTGGTGATGGGCACGCGTTGCGGCGCGCTCGACCCCGGCCTGGTGCTGCAATGGTTCCAGCACGACCAGCTGAGTGCCGACGACGTGGAAACCCTGCTGTACCAGCACAGCGGCCTGCTCGGCGTCTCCGGGATCAGCGCCGACACGCGCGACCTGCTCGCCAGCAAGGACCCGCGCGCGAAGCAGGCGGTGGATCTGTTCGTCGCCAGCATCGTGCGGCAAGTCGGGGCTGTCGCGGCCACGCTCGGCGGGCTGGATGCGCTGGTGTTCACCGGCGGCATCGGCACGCACCAAGCCGCCATTCGTGCCGCCGTGGTGCAGCGCCTGGCCTGGCTGGGGCTGGGCATCGACGCCGCAGCCAACAGCTCGGGGCATCTCAACATCGCCTCCAGCTCCAGCCGCATTCCCATCCTGACGCTGCCCACCGACGAAGAGGCGGTGATGGCGGCGCAGGCCGCTGCCCTGGTCGCGCCCGCCAGCGCTTGAAGCCATGACCGACGCCCTGCCCCCGCTGCTGCTGCAGTTCGCCGCAACCGTGCTGCTGAGCTTCGTGCTGGGGCTGGAGCTGCACAGTTACCGCAGGTCGCAGGATGAAGGCATCGGCTTCGGCACCACGCGCACGCTGACCCTGATTGGCGCCATCGGCTTCGTGCTGTGGCTGCTCGACGGCGTTCAGGCCAACGTCGGGGCGCCGCAAGTTTTTCTGCCCCCTGCGAATGGTGGGATGGCTGCAGCCGTCGCCTCGGATCTGCTGGGCACGCGCGGGCTTTATCTGGCGGGGCTGGCGGTGCTCGCCGTCTGGCTGGCGGTGGATTTGTGGCCGCGCGTGGCGCGAAGCACGCGTGCGGCGAGTCAGCCTGCCGACAACGGCGGCGCGTTGCTGCCGTCGCTCATCGCCCTGGTGGCTTACGCCCTGGGGCCGCTGGTGCTCACCCAGCCCGATTGGTTCGTGGCGGCGGTGATGGTCGTGACCATTCTGATGCTGGGCGAAAAGCCGCTCATCCGCCGCCTGTCCGACGCCTTCCCCAGCGCCGAGGGCGTGACCCTGGCGAAGTTCCTCATCATCGCCGGCCTGGTGCTGCCGCTGATGCCGGCCTCGCCGCTGCCAGGCCTGCCCACATTGAGTTACCAGAAGGTGTGGCTGGCGGTGGTGGCCATCTCGGGCCTGTCCTATCTCGGTTATGTCGCCCACCGCTACATCTGGCCCAAGGCCGGCACGCTGGTCACCGGCATCATCGGCGGGCTCTACTCCAGCACCGCGGTCACGATCGTGCTGGGCCGCGAGTCACGCACGGATGCGGGCATCGCCGCGCAGGCCCCGGCGGCCATCGTCGTCGCCATCATGATGATGTACGTGCGCCTGCTGGTGCTGATCACCCTGCTCGGCCACCTCGATGCGGCACGCGCCCTGCTGCTGCCCTTCGGCACCATCGTGCTCGGTTCGGGCGTGGTCGCGTTCGTGCTGTGGCGGATCGGGAGTCGAACCGCTGCGCAAAGCGCCAGCGCCGTGCAGTTGGGTCCGCACAACCCGCTGGCCTTGCCCATCGCGCTGCTGTTCGCGGCCCTGTTCATCGCCTTCGCCGCCATCACGCAGTTCATCACCACGCACTACGGCGCCGGAGCGCTCAAGCTGCTCAGCCTGCTGGTCGGTTTCACCGACATCAATCCCTTCATCCTCTCGCTGGTGGCCACGCATGGCGTCGTCAGCCCATCGTTGATGGTCAGCGCCATCCTCGTCGCGTCCGTCACCAACAACCTGGTCAACGCCGGCTATGCGCTGGTGCTCGCGCGGCAGCGCGCCATGGTGCCGGTGGCCGGCTGGTTCGCGCTGTGCCTGGTGGCGGCGCTATTCTGGACCGGATGGCTGTAGAACTTGTGGAGGTTTCCGTGAGCATGACAGTTCCTGCACAGGTCGATTGCCTGATCCTCGGCGCCGGCGGCGCCGGCTACCCCGCGGCGTTTTTTCTCGCCCAGGCCGGCAAGTCGGCGCTGATGGTCGATCCCATCGGCAATCTCGGCGGCGACTGTCTGGCCGAGGGCTGCGTGCCGTCCAAGGCGGTACGCGAGGCGGCGCTGGTGCGCGGCCTCGCGGACAAGTTCGCCCACTTCGGCCTGCGCGGCGCCGCGCCCGCCGTGGACTGGCGCGCGGTGATGGCCCGCAAGGACCGCGTGCAGCAGACGCGCTACGCCCAGCATGGCGAGGAAATCGCCCAGGGCGGCGCGCTGTTCGTGCACGGGCGCGGCGCGATCACCGCGCCGGATCGTGCCCGCATCGACGCCGCCAACGGCAGCACGCGCGAAGTCGGCTTTCGCCATCTCATCCTCGCCACCGGCTCGCGCCCGGCGCGCCTGCCCATCCCCGGCGCCGAGTTGGCCATCACCTCGCACGAGCTGTTCCGGCTCGGTGCCGACCTGGCGCAGCCCGAGCATCTGGTCATCATCGGCGGCGGCTACATCGGCGTGGAAACCGCCTCGATGCTGCAGGCGCTGGGCACCAGGGCCACCATGCTGGAATACACCGCGCAACTGCTGCCCGGCTTCGACGCCGAACTGGCCACTTTCCTGCACGCCAGCCTCGCGCAGCGCGTGCGCATCGAACTGTCCGCGCAGGTGTTGGGCATTGAGCGCAACGGCGCAGATTTCACTGTGCGCTACCGTCAGAACGGGCAGGAACAGTCGGTGCAAGGCGACGCCGTGCTGATGGCCACAGGACGCGTGCCGGTGCTGCCCGAGGGCTTCGAGCATCTGGGCCTGCAAGTCGAACACGGCCATGTCGTGGTGGATGCAACCCTGCGCACGACCAACCCGCAGGTGTGGGCGCCGGGTGATGTCAACGGCCGCAGCATGCTGTTTCACTCGGCCGTGCGGCAAAGCCTGGTGGCCGCGCACTGCATCGCCGCCGGCGGCCAGGCGGTGGATCGCATGCGCTTCGACGCGGTGCCGATGACCGTGTTCACCGAGCCAGAACTGGCGCATGCGGGCCTGACCGCCGCGCAGGCCGAAGCCGCGTTCGGCGCGGGTGCCGTGGCGGTGACGCACTACGATTATGCGACGGACTCACGTGCACAGATCTACGGCGAGACGCTGGGCTTCATCAAGCTGGTGTTCGACCTCCGCAACGGCCTGCTGCTGGGCGCGCAGATCGCCGGCATGGACGCCGCGCAACTGATCGCGCCGCTGGCGCTGGCGCTGGAGCAGGGTCTGGGTGCGGCAGCGCTGGCCGACACTGCGTTTCCGCATCCCATGCTCAGCGAGGGCATCAACAAGGCCGCGCGCGCTTTCTTTTCATCCTTGAGCGCATGAGCCGGAATGGCTCGAAAGGCAAGCACGATGCAAACTCCCGATTCCCCCAAACCTGCCACTCCCACGCCGCCGCCCACCGATCGCAAGCTGGGGCTGAGCGCGGCCGAAGCGCAGCGCCGGCTCGCGCAATTCGGCGCCAACGCCATCGCCGACAAGACGGTACCGGCGTGGCGGCAGCTCGCGGCCAAGTTCTGGGCGCCGGTGCCGTGGATGCTGGAAGTGGTGATTCTGCTGCAGCTCCTGCTCGACCGCCGGCTGGAAGCGCTGGTGATCGCCGTGCTGCTGGTGTTCAACGCGGTGGTGGCCTTCGTGCAGGAGCAGCGCGCCAAGGATGCACTGGCGCTGCTGCGCAAGCAGTTGCATGTGAATGCGCGGGTGCTGCGCGACGGGCAGTGGCGCCAGATCCCGGCCGAGCAAGTGGTGCCGGGTGACATCGTGCATGTGCGCGCGGGTGACCTCGTGCCGGCCGATTTGGCGTTGTTCGACGGCGCGGTGGCGCTGGATCAGGCGGCGCTCACCGGCGAGTCGCTGCCGGTCGACGCCGGCCCGGGCAAGCCGGCCTATACCGGCGCCATCGTGCGCCAGGGCGAGGCCAGCGGCGAGGTGACCGCCACTGGCGCACACACCTTTTTCGGCCGCACCGCCGAGCTGGTGCGCACGTCCACCGCGCCCAGCCATATGCAGCGCACCATCTTCGCCATCGTCAAGCGGCTGGTGATCTTCGACGCCGTGCTGGTCGTCTTGGTGGTGGCCTACGCCCTGCTGCACCACCTGCCGCTGCTGGACACCGCCGTGTTCGCGCTGATGCTGCTGGTGGCCTCGGTGCCGGTCGCGCTGCCGGCCACCTACACCTTGGCCACCGCGGTCAGCAGCCTGCAGCTCGCGCACCGGGGCGTGCTGGTCACGCGCCTGCCGGCGGTGGAAGAAGCCGCGGCGATGGACACCCTGGTGTCGGACAAGACCGGCACGCTGACGCAGAACACGCTGACCCTGGCCGGCACGACCGCGCTCGCATCGGGCAGCGACGGAAACGCCGTGCTGCGCGCAGCCGCCCTGGCCAGCGACGACGCCACGCAAGACCCGCTCGATCTCGCCATCCTCGGCCCGGCGCGCGCACAAGGCTTGCTGAAAGACGCCCCCGCGCGGCAGGACTTTCATCCCTTCGATCCGGCCACGCGCCGCAGCGAAGGCGTGTACACCGTGGACGGACACGCATGGCGCGCGGTCAAGGGCGCGGCCACCGTCATCGGCCCGCTGTGCAAGTTGACTGCCGACCAGCAAGCCGCGCTGGATGCCGCCGAACACAAGCTGGCAGAGAGCGGCGCGCGCGTGCTGGCGGTGGCGGCCGGCTCCGCCGACGCCCTGCAACTGCTGGGCGTGGTGGGTCTGTCCGACCCGCCGCGGCCTGATGCCGCCGCGCTGATCGCTCAGCTCACGCAACTCGGCGTGCGGGTGTGCATGGCCACCGGCGACGCGCAGGAAACCGCGCGTGCCATCGGCGCCAGGCTGGGCCTGGGCACGCGCGTGTGCGTGGCGCAGGGCGCGGGTGCGCAAAACCCCGAAGACTGCGACCTCTACGCGCGCGTGCTGCCCGAGGACAAGCACCACATCGTCGCCGCGCTGCAAAAAGCCGGCCACGTCACCGGCATGACCGGCGACGGCGTCAACGACGCGCCGGCGCTGCGCCAGGCCGAACTGGGCATCGCCGTCGCCAGCGCCACCGACGTCGCCAAGGCCGCCGCCGGCGTGGTGCTGACCGATCCCGGCCTGGGCGGCGTGTTGACCGTGGTGCGCAGCGGGCGCGAGGTGCACCGGCGCATGCTCACCTACACCCTCAACAAGACCCTCAAGACCTTCGAGATCACCGTGTTCCTGACGCTGGGCCTGTGGCTCACTGGGGGTTTCGTGATCTCGCCGATGCTGATCGTGCTGATGCTGTTCGCCAACGACTTCGTCACCATGAGCATCGCCACCGACCGCGTGCGCCCGACGCCGACCCCGCAGCACTGGGACGTGCGCAGACTGGTTGCCGCCGCTGCCGGCTTCGCTTCGCTTTCGCTGGTGTTTTCGCTCTCGTTTTACTTCATCGCCCGCAACGCATGGGGGCTGGACGGCCACCAAAGCCAGACCTTGGCCTTCCTCATCCTGGTCTTCACCAATCAGGCCGGCATCTATGCCTTGCGGACCAACACCCCGCTGTGGAGCCTCGCCCCATCGCGCTGGATGGCCATGGCCAGCATCGGTGATTTGGCAATCGTCAGCCTGCTCGCCGGCTTGGGCGTGCTGATGGCGCGGTTGCCATGGAGCTTGATCGTCCTGCTGTTGGCGTCCAGCGTGGCTTTTTCTTTCGTGCTGGACGCAGCCAAACGTCCGCTGTTCAAACACTTCGCCATCGCCTGAAAGGACGATCCGCATGTCCACACCCAGCCCCACGGCACCTGTGCCCAACATCAATTCGCCGTTTTTCTGGCCCATGCAACTCGCCGCCAGCCTGGCCGAGCAAGGCATGGAGCTGGCCGCGCGCAACGTGAAGTTTCTCGACGAGGAAGTGCGGCTGCATGGCGGCATCAAGCCCCAGCTCGCCACCGCACACACGCAGCGGCTGAAGCTGCGCACGCTGGATCTGTGCGACTACTCCGCACCCGGCGCGAAAGGCATTCCCACCCTGGTCAATGCGCCCTATGCCGGGCACACCTCGATGATCGCCGACTACCACGAGGGCCAGAGCCTGATGCAGACGCTCAAGGCCAGCGGCGTCCGGGACCTGTTTCTCACCGACTGGCATTCCGCCACGCTGGACATGAAAGACCTCGAAGTCGATCAGTACCTCGGCGAACTTCTGGCCTGCGTCGACGACCTCGGCGGCCGCGTCAACCTGGTCGGCCTGTGCCAGGGCGGCTGGATGGGGGCGATGCTGGCGGCGCGCTATCCCGACAAGGTCGCCAGCCTGGTGCTGGCCGGCTCACCCATCGACACCCATGCCGGCAAAGGCCCGCTGGTGAAGATGGTGAAAGAAAGCCCGATGGGCTTTTACGCCGATCTGGTGGCCAGCGGCGGCGGGCTGATGCTGGGCAAAACCATGCTCGCCGGCTGGAAGAACATGCACCCCGAACAGCACTATGTGCAGGAGCACATCGACCTGTACGAGCATATCGACGACCCGGTGTGGCTGTCGAAAACCGAGGCTTTCGAGCGCTGGTACGAAAACCCGCTGGACCTGCCGGGCCGCTGGTACCTGCAAGTCATCGACCAACTGTTCAAACGCAACCTGCTGGCCAAAGGCGACTACGTGGCGCTCGGGCGCAAGCTCGATCTCAAAACCATCACCTGCCCGCTGTATCTGCTGGCCGGCGAGAGCGACGACATCACCGGCCATGAGCAGGTGTTCGCCGCCGAGCATCTGATGGGCACGTCCGAGGCGCATATCCACAAGCGCATGGTGCCGGGCGGGCACGTGGGCCTGTTCATGGGCGCGCGCACGCTGAAGGAAGCCTGGCCCGAGATCGCCGCCTGGATCGTCCAACAGGAGCCGCCGGGCTAGCGGTGACGCCCACAACATTCACCGATTGCGCTGCGCCGCATCCGATCGACGGCTCTGTGTCTCAACTGCTGCGGTGCCGGAACAGCCAGGCCGCAGCCGTCATGCTGGCCAGGCCGATGAGCGCCAGCGGCCAGTACTGCGATGCCAGGGCACTCACCCCGCTTCCCTCCAGAAACACCCCGCGCACGATGACGAGGAGATAGCGCAGCGGATTGATGGTGGTGAGCATCTGCACCGCCTCGGGCATGTTGGCAATCGGCGTGGCGAAGCCGGACAGGATGATGGACGGCACCATGAACAGGAACACGCCGAGCAGGCCCTGCTGCTGGGTCACGGCAAGCGAGGAAATCATCAGCCCGATGCCGATCGCCGCCAACAGAAAAAAGAACATGCCCAGGGCCAGCGCCAGCACGCTGCCGACGAAGGGCACATGGAACCAGGCCACCGCCATCAGCGCGATGAACGCCCCCTCCAGCCCGCCGATGATGAAACCCGGAATGGCCTTGCCCAGCAGGATTTCGGCCGGGCGCATGGGCGTGACCAGCAACTGGTCGAAGGTGCCCATCTCGCGTTCCCGCGCCACCGAAAGCCCGGTGACCAGCAGCGTCACCACCAGGGTGAGCAGGGCGACGAGGCCCGGCACGATGAACCAGCGCGACAGCAGGTTGGGGTTGAACCAGGGGCGAATGTCGAGTCGGGCCGGCGGCGCCTGCCAGCCATGGGTTGCGGCCCAATGCTGGTTGAAGGCCAGCAGCACGCCGTTTGCGTCATTGAGCGCAAGCGAGGCCGTGTTGGAGTCGCGCCCGTCGATCAGGATCTGCACCTTGGCCGGACGATGGGCGAGCAGATCACGCGTGAAATGCGGCCCGATGCGCAGCACCAGCAGCGCCGCCTTGTCGTCGATCAGCGGCGCGATCCGCGCCTCGTCGCGCACCGTGGCCACCTGCTCGAAGGTGGACGAGCCGGTGAAGCGCGCCAGCAGTTCGCGCGAGGCAAAGCCCGCGTCCTGGTTGTACACCGCATAGGGGATGTGGTTGAGGTCGAAACTCGCGGCATAGCTGAACACCAGGAGCTGGATCACCGGCGGGCCGATCAGCACGAAGCGGCTGGCCTTGTCGCGCAGCAGGGCGAGAAACTCCTTGATGACAAGCGCGACGATGCGGGCCCACATGGTCAATCCAGCCTCTTGCGTGACTTGCGCCAGGCGATGCCGAGGAACAGCAGCGCCATCACCGCCAGGGCCGCGCTGTTGCTCAGCACCACCGGCCACACGTTGCCGGCGAGAAACACGGTCTGCAAGATGGCCACGTAGTACCGCGCCGCGACGACGTGGGTGATGCCCTGGATCACGGCGGGCATGGAGTCGATGTCGAACATGAAGCCGGAGAGGATGAAGGCGGGCAGGAAGGTGACGATCACCGCGACCTGCGCCGCGACGAACTGGCTTTTCGCCAGGGTCGATATCAGCAGCCCCATGCCCAGCGCCACCAGCAGGAACAGCGCGGAGCACAGCACCAGCAGCCACAGGCTGCCGCGCAGGGGCACGCCGAACTGCCAGACCGCCATCGCCACCGACAGCAGCATGCCGCCCATGCCCATGATGAAGTAAGGCATGAGCTTGCCGAGCAGGATCTCGCCCATGGTCACGGGGCTTGCCATCAGCGCCTCCATGGTGCCGCGTTCCCACTCGCGCGCCACCACCAGCGCGGTGAGCAAGGCGCCGATCAGGGTCATGATCACCGCGATCAGTCCGGGGACCAGAAAGTCGCGACTGCGCACCGCCGGGTTGAACCAGATGCGCTCCTCGGCCACCACCGGAATGGCGGGCGACTGGCCCGCCTGCTCAGCCTGCAACTGCAGCCAGTTCTGCCACACGCCCTGCAGATAGCCTTCGAGGATGCGCGCGCTGTTCGCATCCACCCCGTCCACCCACACCGCGATGGGCGCGGTCTGGCCGGAAAGCAGCTTGCGCGCGAAGTTCCCGCGCAGCCAGACGATGCCCGAGACCTGCCGCCGCATCAGCGCATGGCGCGCGGCCGTGATGTCGGGATAGCGGCGCGGGGCGAAATAGTCCGACCGCTCGAGCCCGCCGACGAAGGCGCTGGTCTGCGCCGAGGGCTGGTCGACCACCACCGCCAGCGGCACGTGGTGCGCGTCCAGCGACACGCCGTAGCCGAACAGCAGCAGCAACACCACCGGCATGACGAAAGCGATGGCGATGGCCGAGGGGTCGCGCAGGATTTGCAGGAACTCCTTGCGCACCAGTCCACGCAGGCGCATGCGCTTCATCTCTTCCCCATCATGAGGAAACGCACGGCCGTCCGAAGTGTCCTCATCCCCCTCGGGGGGCGGCTGCTGCAAAGCAGCGGCCTGGGGGTGCTCTCAAGGAAACGCCGGGCCGCTCCCAAGTTTCCTTGATCCCCACGGGGGACGGGGCGGCGCGCCGCCCTTGGGGCGCTCATGCCGCCCTCCGGACCTGCGCCTCGTGCGCCTGAATCAGGCCGATGAAGGCATCTTCCATGCTGGGGGCGGGCATCGCCTCGGTTTTGACCTTGCCGCGAATCTCCTGCGGCGTGCCGAAGGCCAGGATCTCGCCCAGCGACATCAGCACCAGATGGTCGCAGTACTCGGCCTCCTCCATGAAGTGGGTGGTGATCATCACCGTCACGCCCGCTTCGGCCAGCAGGTTGATGCGCTGCCAGAACTCGCGCCGCGCCAAGGGGTCCACGCCCGAGGTGGGCTCGTCCAGGAACAGGATGGACGGCTGGTGCAGCAGCGCGCAGGCCAGCGCCAGGCGCTGCTTGTAGCCCAGCGGCAAGTCGGCGGCGCTGGCCTCGGCGTAGGCGCCGAGTTCGAACTCGCGCCGCGCCCAGTCCAGCCGTTGCTGACGCCGCGCGCCGCGCAGGCCGTAGGCTGAAGCGAAAAAGCTCAGGTTCTGCGCCACGCTCAGGTTGCCGTAGAGCGCGAACTTCTGCGACACATAGCCGATGCGCCCACGCGCCGCAGCCGAGGCGCGGCGCAAATCGACCCCGGCCACGCGCAGGCTGCCCGAGCTTGCCGGCAACAGACCGCAGAGCATGCGAAACGTGGTGCTCTTGCCGGCGCCGTTGGCACCGAGCAGGCCGAACACCTCCCCACGCCGCACCGAAAAGCCGATGCCCTTGACGGCCTCGAAGCTGCCGAAAAAGCGGCGCAATTCCCGCACCTCGATCACCGGCGCTTCATCCACGGCCGACTGTTGGCACCCTCCCCGTTCACCGGCAGGGCTGGGGCGGGAGGCCTGGAGTGCGGCATCCGGCACAAGCTCGGGCT
Source organism: Thiomonas sp. (assembly GCF_054608695.1). Lineage (NCBI taxonomy): Bacteria > Pseudomonadati > Pseudomonadota > Betaproteobacteria > Burkholderiales > Thiomonas > Thiomonas sp. The sequence goes on along the minus strand of NZ_JBTRXV010000017.1, from coordinate 16,527 downwards.
CCGCCTTGCGCAACAGGCTGACGAAGGCATCCTCGAAGCGCGGGGGCACCGGCTGCCAGTCTTCGCCGCCCTGCGCCAAGGGCGCCCGCCCCTCCACCACCACGCGCACGCCTTCGGCCTGCACCAGCGCGTCCAGCACGCCGGCGCGTGCCTGCAGCGCGGCTTGCAATGGCCGCCTGCGCAGCCCGGCGTGGCGCACCATGTAGCAGCGCCCGGCCAGCGGCGCCTCGAAGGCCGCCGGGGGCTGCTGCGCCAGCAGCTCGCCTTCATGCAGCAGCAGGATGTCGTCGCACAGCTCGGCCTCGTCCAGGTAGGCCGTGCTGACCAGCACCGTCACATCTTGCGCGCGCAGGTTCTTGATGATGCTCCACAGCTCGCGCCGCGAGATGGGGTCGACCCCCACCGTCGGCTCGTCGAGCAGGAGCAGGCGCGGCGCGCGCAGCAAGGCGCAGGCCAGCCCCAGCTTTTGCTTCATGCCGCCCGAGAGCGCGCCGGCGCGGCGCTGGCCGAACGGTCCGAGCGCGGTCAGGCGCAGCAGCTCGACGAAACGCGCGTTGCGCTGCGCCGCGTCCAGGCCTTGCAGATCGGCATAAAGGTCGAGGTTCTCCTGCACCGTGAGATCCTCGTACAGGCCGAAGCGTTGCGGCATGTAGCCGAGGTCCTGCTGGATCGTCGCAGCCTCCTGCCGCGTGTCGCGGCCCAGCACCCGCACATGGCCAGCGTCCGGCAGCAGCAGCCCGGCGGCCAGGCGCATCAAGGTGGTCTTGCCCGCGCCGTCCGGGCCGAGCAGGCCGGTGACGCCCCCGGCGGCGATCCGCGCGCTCAGGCCCTTCAGCGCTTGGACCTGCCGCCTGCCCTGCCGGAAGTGCTTGTGCACGGCCTCCAGCACGAGGGCGGGCGGCTCGACCGCATCATCCTGCGCAGGCATGTCGCGGGACTTGTTGCGGAGCGTTGTCGCGCAGGGGAACCTCCACCGTCACCGGCATGCCCAGACGCAGCCTGCCCTGCGGATTGCAGGCATACACCCGCACGCGATAGACCAGCTCGGCGCGCAGCTCAGTGGTCTGCACGGACTTGGGCGTGAACTCGGCGGTAGGCGAGATGAAGCCGACCCAGCCGTCGAACGCCTGCCCCGGGAAACTGTCGCTGAAAATGCGTGCGCGCATGCCAGGGGCCAGCCTGCCCAGCTCACGCTCGGGCACGTAGGCGCGCGCCCACACCGGGTTGTTCAGCGCGATGGTCATCACCGGGGTTTGCGATGCGGCCATGTCGCCTTCCTCCAGGATGCGGTTTTCCACCACGCCGGCCTCGGGCGCGCGCAGTTCGGTGTCGGCCAGCTCGCGCCGCGCCAGGGCCAGCGCGGCCTGGTCGGCCTGCACCTGGGCCTGCGCGGCCGCGATGTCCTCCTTGCGCGGGCCTTGCAGCGCCAGGCTCAAGGCCTGCTGCGCGCGTTGCGCATCGGCCTTGGCGGTCTTGAGCGCCTGGGCGGCGTTGTCCAGCGTTTGCCTGGGGAGGAAGTCGGCATCGACCAGGGTTTGCTGCCGTTTGTAGGTGCCCTCCGCGTTCTGCAGGGCGGCCTGCGCGGCATCGACCCCGGCGCGCGCTCCGGCGATCTCCTGCGGCCGGCTGCCCGCGCGCAGTTTGGCCAGGATGTTTTGCTGGGCCAGCAGCACCGCCTGGGCACGGTTCACCGCGTCCTGGAAACGCGCTGGGTCGAGCTGGGCGACAGGCTGATTCTTGTGCACCGTGTCGCCTTCCTGCACCCGCAATCTGGCGATGCGGCCGGCATCGTTGAACGCCAGCTGGACCTGCCTGATGTCGATGTTGCCGTAGAGCGTCAGGGTCTGGGTTTGCGCCTTGGGGCGGTGCAGCGCCCAATAGGCCGCGGCCCCCGCAGCGATGAGGACGATGACGAGAACCAGCACGGGGAGGCGCTTGTTTTTCATGGCTGTCAGGCAAAACTTTCGGGAAGTGCGCTGGTCAATCATTGTCGCGTCAGGGTTGCCCTCCCCCTTGATCCAGCGCAAACAAGCCCGGCGGGCCGCGGCTAGCATGGAAACCGGTCAGGCCGCGCCCGAACCTGCGCCATTCGCCGATATGCGCAACCATCCTTCCATGCATCCGCAACACCTCGGACCGCCCGGCCCGAGGGCTTCGGCCGGGCGGCGCCGGCAGGCCGGGAAAGCGTTGGCCTTGACGCTGGCGCTGGGCGTGGGCCTGGCCGGCGCGGCCCGTGCCGAAACCTTGATTCAGGTCTTCGCCCAGGCGCAGCAATACAGCCCGGCACTGCGCAGTGCGCAAGCCAACTACCAGGCCGCGCTGTCCCGCGTGCCGCTGGCCAGGTCGCGTCTGCTGCCGCAAATCGCCGCAGGAGCCAGCCTGAGCGGCAACGCGCAGAACAACAGCGAGAACCCATTGCTGCAACGCTTCGGCTTTCCCACCAGTTGGGACTATGTCGCCCGCGACATCAACCTCACCGCAACCCAGGCGCTGTATCGCCCGGCCGACGGCATCGGCGTGAGCCAGGCTGACATCGGCGCGCGCATCGCCTACACCCAGTTGGCGCAGGAAAACCAGCACCTGATGGTGCGGGTTGCGGCAGCCTACTTCGACGTGCTGGCGGCGCAGGACAGCCTGCGTTCCCTGCAGGAGCAAGACAAGGCGATCGCCCGGCAGCTGGAATCGGCCAAGCGCAATTTCGCCGCCGGCAACGGCACCATCGTCGACGTGCGCGACGCGCAGGCGCGCGACGACCTGACCGGGGCCCGGGTCATCGCCGCGCAAAACCAGGTCGCGCTGGCGTACTCGGCCCTGCAGCAGCTCACCGGCCGCATGCCCGGCCGGCCCGCCGGGCTCATGTCCGACATCCGCTTGCCGGCCCCGGCTGGCGACGCGCAAAGCTGGGCGCAAGCGGCGGAAAACCGCAACCTGGCGGTCGAGCAGGCCAGGCTCGCGGTGGACAACGCGCGGCTGGAGGCGAAAAAGGCCGCAACCGGCAGGCTGCCCACGGTGGACGCCTATGCCCGGCTGGACCATGCCAGCACCAGTGGCGGCAGCAATCTGTTTCCCTTCGGCAACCGGGCGGACGTCGCATCGATCGGGGTGCAGATCCAGGTGCCCATCTTCACCGGTCATGGCGTGCAAAGCCATGTGCAGGAAACGGCGCACCTGCTCGACAAATCCCAGGCCGATCTCGACACGGCCAGGCTTGCCGCGGCGCAGAGCGCGCGAGCGGCTTATCTGGGCCTGGAATCGGGCCGCGCCCAGGTCAAGGCGCTGCAGGCGGCTGTCCAGTCGAGCCAAAGCTCGCTGCAGGCCAACGAGACGGGCTACAAGGTGGGCGTTCGCGTGAACATCGACGTGCTCAACGCCTTGTCGCAGCTGTTCGAGGTCAAGCGCCAGGCCGACAAGGCCCGCTACGACGTGTTGGTCAGCGACCTCAAGCTCAAGTTCGCCGCCGGTGAACTCAGCCAGCAGGACCTGGACGCCGTCAACGCCCTGCTGCAGCCGGATGTTCCCTGAACCCTGGACCGCCGCGCGCGAGCGGCGCTCAGACGCGGATGGGCGATTTCCAGGCGAAGGGTTTGGTCTCGCCGTCCAGCCAGGCCTGCAGGACATCGGACTTTCGGAGCGTGACCCGTTTCCTGTCGATCAGCACGACGCCGGCCTTGCTCAGCTGGCTCAGCAGACGGCTGACGGTCTCCATGGTCAGGCCCAGATAGCTGCCGATGTCTTCGCGGGTCATCGGCAGGGTGAACGAGCCGGCGGCCAGCCCGCACGCAGGCGCGTGGGCGGCCATTTGCAGCAAAAAATAGGCAATCTTCTGGGTGCTGCACATGCTGCCGAGCATGAACTGATCGCGCTTGGCCAGCGCAAGGCGCTCGGACATAGAGTCCAGCAAATGCTCCAGGAACTCGGGCGACTCCCGCGCCAACGCCTCGATGGCATGCCAGGAAAATTCGTACGCCTCGGTCGGCTCCAGAGCGATGAGATCGGTGAGGCAGGCCTTTTCGGCATACCCGCTCAGCCCCAGCAATTGCCGCGGCCAGTGAAAGGCGATGATTTGCTGGCCGCCGTCCTCCCCCAGGAAGACCGATTTGAACGAACCCTTGCACACCGCATACAGATGCCGGAAAGCCGCGCCGGCGTGGAGCAGCGTCTCGCCGTGCGCCACCTGGATGCGATGGACCGCCAGCAGGCGCAGGCGCGTCCGCAAATGCGCAGAGAGGCCCAGTGGCAGGCAGTCTTCGCAAGCGCCGGAACCGGGAAGGATGGATGCCGCAGAAATCGGAACGCGATTCATGCCGCCGCATGGTAAGCCATGCACCGGCGCGGTTCGGACAGCCAGGCGGTGCGGATCCGGGCGGGTTTCCGGCAGTTCGGGCCGCGGACGGGCGTAGCGGGTGGACGATGAGCACGGGAATCGGGCTGACCCTCGCCACGCCTTCGGCCACGCTGCCCAGCAGCAGGTGGTGCGCCCCGCTGCGGCCATGGCTGCCGATGACGATGAGATCGGCGTCCCATGCTTTCGCATCCGCCGCGATGGCATCGGCAACGCGCGGGCTTTGCGGCTCGGTTTCGGCGATCGCGGTGCAGGCGTCGTGCCCCCATTGCGTGGCCTTTTTCATCCAGCCGTCCAGCATGAGGCAGGCATCGTTGTCCGTCGCCTGCAGCAGGCTGGGCACGGCGCCGATGAAGCCGTTGTTGTCGATCACGCTGAGAAAGCGCACCGCAGCCTTGTGCCCCCGAGCCAGCGCGATGGCTTGTTCTGCGGCGGCCTGTGCCGTGCTGCTGGCGTCGAGGGAAACGAGGATTTTGGTGTAGGGCGGCAGGGTCGTGACCTGTTTGGGGTTGGAATTTTCAGGATGGCCTGTGGTTCGGCGCGCGCTTGGACTCCGCCGCATGGCTCTTGCTGGTCTTCTTCGGCTTTCCCGGCGCGGCCTCTTCAGCCATGCCGGTGGAGCCGGGGCCTGCTCCGGGAAAATCGCCCAGCATGCGATCCTTGGCCCTGAAGTACTGTCGCGCGTGCATGGCAAGCTGGCCGTCCGTCGGGTGGTCCACGGTTTCAAGCCCCAGCACACGCTGCGCGACGGCCGGATCGTGGTGCAGCATGTGCTTGAACAGTGCCAGCTTGGCCTGGCCGGGGCCGGTGATCAGGATTTCCTGCGCATCGGCAAGCGCCCGCGCGATGCCGTGGTAGTAGGGCTGGTCTTCCTCGGCCTTGCCTGGACCGATGGTGCCGCGCTTGTGATGCACATGGGGATTTCCGGCGGCCTCGACGATGGCCTTTTCAACGTCCTCGGCGTCGATGAACAACACATGAGCCTGGGCATGATCGACCCAGACGACGGCGTGGCGATGCGACATGTCAACTCTCCTTTCAAAAAACACACAATGCGGTTGCGCATCGCACGGGGTCGGTTCGACCCGGCCTCTGCGGTCAGATCAGATACTGCCCGCCGTTGATGCTCAGCGTGGAGCCGGTGATGAAGCCCGACTGCTCGTCGATGAGAAACGCCACCGCGTGGGCGATCTCGGCGGGTTGGGCCAGCCTGCCCACCGGTATTTGCGCGACGACGCCTTCCAGCACCTTGGGATCCACGGCGGCCATCATGTTGAAGCAGGCGTCGAAGTCGCTGGCGTCCCATGGGTCGGCGGCGATGGCCGTGGCATCCCTGAATGCCTTCGCCGCCACCTCATTGCCACGATAGATGACGGCGGCGCGGCAGCCGTCTTGCTGCAAGCGCCGGGCAATGGCCGCGCCAATGCCGCGCGTGCCGCCGGTGATCAGAGCCAGTCGTGTCATGCATGTCTCCTGAGCCGATGCGCGCCTCGGTCTTGGGGCAGCGTCCGCTCCACCCGAATCCGCGCCAGCTTGCAAGCCAAAACATCGGTGCCGAGTCAATGCCTCCGGCCATGCAACCCATTCACCCCACAAGGCATTTCTACGCCCAGGTGACGGGCCAGGAAGGCGGGCCATGACCGCGTTTCAGGCCGCTCGCTTGCGCGCGTGGGGGCGTGGCGCTGCAGCATGTTTCGTCACCGCTTGTGACGGATTCCGTGTGTTGTCGGCCATGATCTTGACCGCCTTGCCCTGCGACTCTTGCATCGCCTCCAGAGCCTGCGTGGTGAAGTTCATGAAGCTTTGCATCAGGCTTGCCGCCGGGGTGCGCCCCCAGGGGTCCGCAAGCGGACTCGACCCGTGGCTGCCAAGAAAACTCGGGAGCGGCCCTGCGCTTCCCGGCGCATGTGGACGCTTGCTGTTGTCGGCCGCCATGGTCTCGCGCAGGGCTTGCTGCATGCGCAACAGGCCCTGGTTCATGGCATCGGCCAGTTCCGCCTGGGTCGTGCCGGCAATTTCAGCCAGTCGCTGGGCATAGGCCAAGGCCTTCTGACCGTTGGCCTGCGCCGGATTGCCGGTCTGGACTCGTATCCACTCCGGCACGTCACGCGCGGACGCTGCGGCACGCATGGCCTCGGCGCCGTCGTGTGTGGCATCGCGCAGCATTTGCAGATTGAGCCGGGCCACTTGCTCGAAGCCATGCATGACTTTCTCGGCCATGCCGGCCATGAACTCCAACTCCGCCTTCTGCACCGCCTGAATCTGCTCACGGGTCCGCATCGCCGTTCTCCCGGAAAATGTGGAATAACGCGCCCAGTATGCGCGCGATGTTTCAAACTTCCTTGATCGACATCAAGGCTTGCCCAGACCTGGCGCTCCGGCCGCCGTGGGCCCGCCGCACACGCTTCTTGATAGGCCGATGCGGTGCACCAGCGCAAGGGCGGGTTGGCGGATTGCGGCAGAGCGCGGCGCGGGGCCATCAGGCGCGGGCCGCGCGCGCCGCGCAGCCCGCTTCAGTTCTGCGCGAACAGCAGCTTGGAGACCGTGTCGTTGTCGATGGGCTCGTCGAACAGGGTGCGCACCAGCAGGTCGCTGCCCAGCACCTGCGGGGCGAACAGCATGTCGGGCTGCACGCGGCGAATTTTCGCCAGATGGCGGGCGTCGTTCACGCCGGCGATGGTCTTCACCCCTGGCGCCAACTCCTTGACCGCGAGCACGGCGAAGGCGTTCTCGGCGTCGTCGTCGCGCAGGGTGAGCACGGCCTTGGCCTGGGGCACGCCCGCCTGCTCCAGAATCTCGCTGCGGGTGGCGTCGCCGACGATGACGTCCGCATCATCCGGATAGGGCGATGGTTTGCCGGGCGGAGCGATGATCGTGACCGGCACGTTGCGGCCACGCAGCTCTTTCCACAGCGTGTAGGCCAGGCTCGAGACCCCGATGATGACGTAATGGTTGCGGCGATTTTCGCGGTGCATCCTGCCCTCCAGAGCACGTTTCAAGCTGCCGCCCACGAGCGGCCCAATGACCACCGACAAGGTGGTGGCGAAGACGGTGATGCCCAACACAATCAGCGAGACGGTGTACATGCGCGCTTCCACCGTTCGGGGAACGATGTCGCCATAGCCCACGGTGGACATGGTTTCCACGGCGTAATAAAACGCCGTGGGCAGCGTGTGGATGGGCGGCGTATAGCCGGCGCCGAACCACAGGCTGCCGAGCACGCCGTAAATGAGCAGGCTGCCAATGCCCAGCAGCGCGAACAGCGAACTCGCTGCCAGGCTGCTGCGGTCGAAGCGCCTGGCGTAGACCGCCAGCACGACGATGAGCAGCGCGGCGATCACGAACACGGTGTTCGGCTTGTGGGCGTACCACAGCGCCAGGCCCGCCGACAGCAAGGCCAGCAGCAGGGTGATGACCCAGGCCACGCGTGCGCGCAGCAACAGGCCCAGGGCCATGAGCATCAGGCCGAAGCCGATGAGCACGCGCGGAATGACGGCCAGGTTGGCCACGCCCGCGATGGTATCGGCGCCATGCTCCAGCAGCCCGTGCAAAGCAGTGAGCAGCGGGAAGAACTGCGGACGCACCTGCAGGGCCCCGCAGCTGGCCGCCAGCAGCGCCGCCAGCACTTGCGGGCCCTGCTCGCGCCACATTTTCATCAGCCAGCGCAAGGCTGCGGCCAAGCGCGCATGCAGGCGATACGGCCAGGCTGCCTTGCGCAGCGGGGCAGGACCAGGCGCCGAGGGCGGCAAGGGCGGCGGTTTCGAAGACGGTGGCCCTGAGGGCGGCGCAGGCGGTGGCGCCACGCCGTCGGCAGGCATCGCGGGCAACGGCGCCTCTGGGTCGAGCGCCGGGTCCAGCGTCGGCTCGGGCGGTGCCATCAGCAACTCCAGGAAGCCGGGCTCATGGCCGGATCACCTTGCCCGGGTTCATCAGCCCATGCGGGTCGAGCGCGGTTTTGATGGCGCGCATCATGGACAGCACGACGGGGCTTTTGTAGCGCAGCAGTTCCTCGGTCTTGAGCTGGCCCACGCCATGTTCGGCGGAGAAGCTGCCGCCGCAGGCCGCCGCGGCGTCGTGCACGATGCGGTTGCAGGTCTCCTGGTGGCGCGCCAGAAACACCGCCGCGTCGCCCTCGATCGGTGCCTGCACGTTGTAGTGCAGGTTGCCGTCGCCCAAATGCCCGAACACCACCAGGCGCGCGCCCGGCAAAGCCTGGGTGACGAGTTCGGCCGTGCTCTCGACGAAGGCGGCCATGCGCGAAATGGGCACGGCGATGTCGTGCTTGATGTTCAACCCCTCCTGCGCCTGGGCCAGTGGAATGTGTTCGCGCAGCGCCCACATGCCTTGCGCCTGCGCCAGGCTCTGGGCCACGGCGACATCGGCCACCCTGCCCTGTTCCAGCGCCGCCCCGAGCACGGCTTCCAGCCGCGCCTGGGCATGGGTCTCGCTCTCGCTGTCGGACAGTTCCAGCAGCACGCACCAGGGCGTGCTCAGTTCCAGGGGCAGGCGCAGCCGCGGGAAATGGCGCTGCACCAGTTGCAGGCTGTGCGTGCTCATCAGCTCGAAGGCGGTCAGCCCGGCGCCCAGTGCCGCGCGTGCCTGTTGCAGCAGGTCCACGGCGTCCTGCGCGTGGGCCACCAGCGCCAGCGCGGTGCGTTGCGCCAGTGGCTGCGTGAAGAGTTGCAGGCTGGCGGCGGTGATGATGCCCAGCGTGCCTTCGGCGCCGATGAACAGGTCGCGCAAGTCGTAGCCGGTGTTGTCCTTGCGCAGCGCGCTCAGACCGTTCCAGACCTCGCCCTGCGGTGTCACCACCTCCAGCCCGAGGCAGAGCGCGCGGGCATTGCCGTAGCGCAGCACCGCGGTGCCGCCGGCATTGGTGGAGAGCACGCCGCCGATGGTGGCGCTGCCCTCTGCGGCCAGGCTCAGCGGGAACAACAGGCCGGCCTGCTGCGCGGCGTCCTGCACGTTTTGCAAGACGCAGCCGGCCTCGGCCACCAGCACGCCGTCGGCGGCGGACAGGTCGCGGATGCGGTTCAGGCGCTTGAGCGAGAGCAGCAGTTGCGCACCGCTGGCGTCGGGCGTGGCGCCGCCCACCAAGCCGGTGTTGCCGCCCTGGGGCACGACGGGCACGCCATGCGTGGCGCAAAGCTGCACCACCTCGGCCACCTGCGCGGTGTCGGCCGGCAGCGCCACGGCCAGCGGTTTGCCGTGGTAGCGGCCGCGCCAGTCGGTGGCATAGGGCGCAAGGTCTGCGGCGTGATCCAACACTTGGCTGGCCCCGAGCAGGGCGCGCATGGCGTCGAGGAAGCGGATGCGTTCAGGCGGGCTCATGGCCTCGTATCGGACGCGGAGGGCGAAGGGGCTGGCGCATCGACGCGACGACCAGCAGGCGCCTCGGCGCGCAAATCGGCACTGGCAGCAGCGGTTTGCGCAGCCCGTGCCGTCGCTTGCGGCCCGTGCGCATGCGCCCGCAGTGTGGCGGCCATCATGCCGAAGGCGGCCAGGGCCAGCGCGCATTCGGCCCAGCCGAGCATGCGCGACAGCGCCTGCGGGTCGGTCAGCCCGCGCACCACGCCCTCGGTCAGGTAGAACCACACCAGCATGCTCATCCACTGGTAGGTGTAGAGCCGGCCGCGCCACATGCCGGGGGCGGCGGCCAGCAGTGGCAGCACCTTCAGTGCCAGCCACGACCCCCCGGGACGCAGCGGCGCCCACCACAGCTCCCAGCCCAGGCACAGCACGATGAGCGCGGCCCACAGGGTGAGGTTGGCCCGCCGCCACGCGGGGGCGGCGAAGCGGGAGTCGCTGGCCTGCGCGTCGCCTTGAAGCGTTTGCGGATTCATCGCCCGGGCCTCATGCAGGAGCACTCAGTTTGCGCGCCGCGCCCGCCAGGCGACGCCCCAGCGCGGTGGCCAGGCGCAACTCCTCGGCGGTGGCCGCCAGGCTGGAGTCGTGCCCCGCGTGATGGCTGGCGCCGTAGGGCGTGCCGCCGCTGCGCGTGCTCATCACGTCCGGCTCGCCGGCATAAGGCAGGCCGACGATGAGCATGCCGTGATGCAGCAGCGGCAGCATCATCGACAGCAAGGTGCTTTCCTGCCCGCCGTGCAGGCTGCCGGTGGAGGTGAACACGGCGGCTGGCTTGCCCGCCAGCGCCCCCGAAAGCCACAGCGCGGAGGTCTGGTCCCAGAAATACTTCATGGGCGCGGCCATATTGCCGAAGCGCGTGGGCGAACCCAGCGCCAGGCCGACGCATTCCTCCAGGTCGGCCAACTCCACATAGGGCGGGCCTTCGCGCGGAACCGGCGGCTCGGGATGCTCCACGAGCGCCGCCACGCGCGGCACGGTGCGCACCCGCGGCAGCATGCCGGGAACTTCGGCCACCCCCCGGGCCGTGGCCTCGGCCAGTGCGTGCGTGCCACCATGTACGCTGTAATACAGAATCAAGATTTCATGCATGCCGCAATCCTATGCGCCCCCGCTATCGACCGCCCGACATTCCCCAAAGCCTGCACTTGCTCATCAAGCGCTTTGGCCAGGAGCGCCTGGCGCAGACGGCCGGCAGCCTGACGTTCACCACCCTCATCTCCATGGTGCCGCTGCTGGCGGTGGGCCTGTCGCTGTTCACCGCCTTTCCCGCCTTTCATCGCATGCAGGACCACCTGCAGCAGCAGTTCGCCCACGCCTTGCTGCCGCAAGGTATTGCCGAAACCGTATTCCGCTATCTCAACCAGTTCGCCGCCAAGGCCAAGGGCCTGGGCGCGGTGGGCGTGGCCGGGCTGGTGTTCCTGGCCACCTCGATGATGCTGACGGTGGACAAGGCGCTCAACGCCATCTGGCGCACCGCCCGCCCGCGCCCGCTCGCGCAGCGCGTGCTGCTGTACTGGGCCGGCATCACGCTGGGGCCGCTGGTGCTGGGCACCGGACTGGCGGCGTCGGCAGCGCTGATGGCGGCGCATCGCGGCTGGTTGCACCACATTCCGGGCGGTACGGGTGTGTTGCTCACGCTGCTGTCGTGGGCCGTCATGGGTGCGGCCATCGGCGCGCTCTACCGCTTCGTGCCCAACACCGAGGTGAAGTGGCGCGATGCCCTGGCGGGAGGATTGTTCGCCGCCATCGGCTTCGACCTGGCCGGCCGCGCCTTTGCCTGGTATGTGGCCAGCGTGCCCACGTTCACCGCCGTCTACGGCACCTTCGCCACCCTGCCCATTTTTCTGATATGGATTTACTGGAGCTGGATGGTGGTGCTGCTGGGCGCGATGCTGGCCGCATTCCTGCCGCTGCTGCGGGTACGCGCCCTGCCGCCGCAGGCCGTGGCGGGAGGCGAATTTCTTCTGGTGCTGAAGCTGCTGCGTCAGCTTGCCGCCGCGCGCAAGGCGCCCGACGTCGGCCGCGAGACCCTGGTCCTCGCCCGCAGCCTGCGCTGCGACCCGCTGCACCTGCAGCCGCTGCTGAATGCGCTCGAAGCCATCGGCTGGATCGGCCGTGTCACGCCCGATGCGCGCCATCGCTCGGTGCGCTGGGCCTTGCTGGTGGACCCGGCGCAAACCCCCGTGGCCGCCTTGGTGGACGTGCTGCTGCTGAACCACGAGGCCGCCGCCGAGTTTTCGCCCTTGCTCGGCAACATCGTCAGCGACGAGGAACGCGCGCTGATGCTGGAGCGGCTGCTGCAAGACACGCCCTGAGCGCGCATGCTGGTAGCAGATCTCGCTGACACGCAGTGCCACCTGGGGTACGAATCTTGCAAAGCCAAAAGCGCAGCCGTAGCCCATGCGCCGGCCTCGGTTCCTTGATGATTTGCCCCGTCCTTGCTGAATTGGAGGAACCATGGACATCACCGTCTATCGCGCTGAAGCCCTTGCCCGCGAAAGCCGCACCCTGCCCGCCGCCACCTACAACCTCGCCCGCACCCTGCAAGCGCGCAGCCCCAGCGGCGTGGCCTTCGTGCCCGTGCGCTTCATGCAGGTGCTGGCCATCCTCGACGCCACCGAGTTCGTGTTTCTCGACAGCCACACCAAAAGCTGGGTGATGCTCGCCTGGCAGGGCTTCCACGCCCATGAGCGCAGCGCTCTGGACGCGCCGGTGCCGTTCGAGTCCGTGTGCTACGAAGACAGCGGCGTCGAAGCCATGCGCCGCCTGCCGCGCGAACTCCATCTCGCGCTGCAGGCCCTGGCCGCGAAACAACGGATCGACGGGCCGGCGAAGGTGCTGAATTTCCATGCGCGTCGCCGTGGAGACGAGCGTCCGGCACCTCCCGACGGAGCCTGACCGCTCAAGCAGCGTTCCAACGCGCGCTTGCCGCACACGGCAGCGGCATCACTCGCCGTCACCCAACTCCGCGTCCCACCCCTCATCCTTGGCGCGGGTGATGGCCGCGGCGTAGATGCGGGCGTGGCGCTCGGCGAGCTCGGGCGGCAGGCTGCTGGGGAGGTTGCCGTACCGGTCCCACTCCTTGTCGACCTTGTCCATCAACGCCTGCATCTGACCGATATCCCAGCCGCCGCAGTCCTGCGTGTCGGGGATGAGGCCGAACAGCCGCGCATCCAGCACGACCCGTCCGAGTTGGGTGATGCCGTGTTTGTCCCGATCGAGGCCGACGTATTTGTCCATGGGTGGGTGTTGTTTAGGGCCTGTTCACGCTATTTCTGCGCCCGCGGGGAGGATCTGTCGGAGCTGGGCCACCAAGTCTGGCGGCTCCTCTGTCGCGATGCGGTAGAGCTGCACATGATCGATGCGTCCGTCTTCATGCGCCAGGATATTCGTAGCCCGATGATCAGTTTCCAGGGAATCTCCGGGTGCGCTTGGCGGGTTGGCGCGCGGATGCGGCGCGCAGCCTCGCCGATGATTTCCAGCGCGCGTTCGAGAGCGAGTTTGCGCAGGGTATCCGATGAAAATAATTCCAGCGACGATCTCGGTGCCTTGAAGTGCCGCGTCGAGCATGTCCCACAGATGGGGCAGGGTCGCGGAATTCAGGCGACATAGAGGCTACAAGATCTTTGGTGATCGCTGCGCGGCGGTATGGGTTGCGCAGAATTTCAGGAGTCGCGACATCGACCTCGTGGCCGAAAACCTGCTCCAGCTCCGCTTTCATCACAGCGAAATGCAGCAACCCCGGCGCGCTCGCCAGGCTGAATTCGACCCGCACATCCACATCGCTGTCTGGCCGGAAATCCTCACGCACGGCAGAACCGAAAACCGAGAGTTTGCGCACGCCGTACTGCCGACACACGGCGCTGAGTGCGTCGGCTTTGTAGCGAAGGTGCGTTGCAGCTTGTGACATGGTGCAACTATCGTACCCGGATCCATGGGTGAATCAGCAGATTACCGTGTCAGCCCCGCGTACAGCAGCGGCAGTTTTTCCGGCAGGCGCTGCACGTGGTCGACGACCATGAAATTGTTCTGGCCGAAGATGCGCACCACGTATTGGTCGGCGCGCGGGTCCAGGCTCATGCAGTAGGTGACGACGCCATGTTTGGCCACGTCCTCCACCGCCTTCTTGGTGTCGGAGCGCAGGTATTGCGGGTCGCGCACGTCGATGTCGGCGGGCTCGCCGTCGGTGATGACGAGCAGCAGTTTTTTCGCGGACTTCTGCAGTTGCAGATGGTGCCCGGCATGGCGGATGGCCGCGCCCATGCGGGTGGAGAGCTGGCCGGTCATGCCCGCCAGGCGCGCCTTGGGTTCTTCGTTCCAGTGCTGGTCGAAGTCCTTGAAGCGCAGGTACTGCACGTCGTGCCGGCCGTCGGAGCAGAAACCGTGGATGGCGAAGGGGTCGCCCACCTTGCTGATGGCGTCGGCCAGCAGCACGCAGGCCTGGCGCGTGAGGTCGAGCACGGAATAGTCCTGGCCCGCCACCTTGTCGTTGGTGGACTCGGACAGATCGAGCAGCACCAGGATGGAGAAGTCGCGCACTTTGCGCACGCTGCGCATCATGACGCGCGGGTCGGGCTGCTGGCCCATGCGCATGTCGATGAAGCTGGCGATGGCGGCGTTGATGTCGATCTCGTCGCCGTCTTCGAGCTTGCGGATGCGCTGCACGCCCTGCGGCTGCATGGCGTCGAGCAGGAACTTCATGCGGTGGATTTCGCGCTTGTACTGTGTGGTGATGGCGTCGATGGCGGCCAGGTCGCCCAGCTTGCCGCGCCGCTCCAGCACCGTGGCCCAGGCCGGGCGTTCGAGCTGGATCTGGTAGTCCCATTCCGAGTAATGGAAGGGTTCGGAAACCGGCTCCTTGCCCTCCATCTCGTTGAAGCTCTTGCCCATGTCTTCGTAGGGGAAGAGCTCGGTGTCGAGCACCCAGATTTCCTCGGCGTCGTCGCCGGCGTTCTCGACGTCGATCTCATTCGCCATGTCCATCACGCTGACATGCTTGCGCACCTGCTTGACGGACTCATAGCCGGCATTGGCGGCCTTGTTGAAATCGAATTCCTCGAACTCCCAGAAGTAGCGGTTGTCATCACGGTAGGGCGCGGTGAGCAGGTCGTTGCGGGCGTTGAAGGGGATGCGTTTGTCGGCCTGCAGCTTGTGTGCGAGGGTGACGCCGATGTCCCACGACAACTGGTTGTCGTGCAGGCGGTCGTGGGTCTGCGCGAACAGCGCGCGGCCCTCGGCGACCCACGGGTCAGCGTCTGCATAGCTGTCGTCCAGCAGGGCGCGGGCGAGGCGGTTGAGATAGTCGCCGACGGTGGCCGTCATCTCCGGCGTGGCCGTGTGCAGCTGGGCCCACAGTTGCTTCAGGCCGGGGAAGCGGCGGATGGAGAGGGCTTCCACCCGCGCATCTTCAATGACGGAGATCACCGCCATCTGGTAGGGGTTCAGCGCCTCGGCGGAAATGGGCGTTCGGGTCTCCACCACATGCGCGGCGCAATGCGCGGCGGCGGCGCGGTACAGCTCCAGGCCGGGCACGCCGCCGTGGTCGTCGTAGGCGTCGGGCAGGTGCAGCAGATAGTCTTCGATATAGGGCTTGTAGCCCTCGCGGTTCTCGAAGTCGCCCGAGGTGGGGCGCATGAAAAAGTCCCGCCCCCACAGCGCGCGCAAATACATATTGATGCGCCGCTGCACGTCCACCAGCAGCGTGCCCTTGCGCTCTTTTTGCAGCATGGCGAGCGATTCCTTGCTCTCCAGGCTGAAGTAAAGAATCTGCTCTTCGTAATTGGTGCGATGCGCGTGCGCGCCCCACAGCGCCCAGCGCCGCAAGCCGCCCAGGGTGAGCTGCTGGAACAGCACATCGATCTTGCCCAGCATCGGCCGCACGCCGCGCGGGGCCTGGGCGATGAGGGTGTTGATGAACTGCAGATACTTGCTGAACAGCTCGGCATCGCCCAGACGGTTGGCCGCGGTCGGGGCGGTGGCGAGCAGCAGTTCGATCACCGCGCCCGAGGTTTTGGAGGCCAGTGTGAGCGCCGCCGTGGCCAGTTCGCCAACCACGTCCTCGCCCACTTCCTTGGCCACCAGCGGGGCGTTGTCGATCCAGTTCTCCACCAGCGAATCGCCCTTGCCGAGGCCATGCAGCGCACCCGCGCCCTTGAGATAGTTGTCCAGCCCGCGCGGACTCAGCGCCTTGGTGGCGTCGGGCCACGCCGACTTGAGCACGGTCTGGGTGTGCTCGGACAGGTCTTCGAGGTAATCGGCGTAGTCGTCGAGATTGATGGCCATGGGTCATGCCTCCGCGTTGAAGAACACCGCCATCAGAAGAACGTGCTCACCGCTGCATCCAGCGCGTCGCGCATGTCGGGGTCGTCGGTGATGGGGCGGACCAGCGCCACGCGGCAGGCGGACTTGGGATCGACGCCTTTGGCGATGAGGCTGCCGGCGTAAATCAGCATGCGGGTGGACAGGCCTTCGTCCAGGCCATGGCCCTTGAGGTTGCGGCTGCGCTCGGCGATGGACACCAGCTTCTCGGCCACGTCCTTGGCGACGCCGGATTCGTGGACGACGATCTCGCTTTCGATGGCGTGCTCGGGGTAGGTGAAGTCCAGGCCGCCGAAGCGCTGCTTGGTCGACTGCTTCAAATCCTTCATCAGGCTCTGGTAGCCGGGGTTGTAGGAGATGACGATCTGGAAATCCGGGTGGGCATGCACCAGCTCGCCCTTCTTCTCCAGCGGCAGCACGCGGCGGTTGTCGGTCAGGGGGTGGATGACCACGGTGGTGTCCTGCCGCGCTTCGACAACCTCGTCGAGATAGCAGATGGC